>NCCY01000286.1:3979-6452 GCA_002279855.1 Rhizobiales bacterium 12-68-15 | reverse complement strand
CCGGCTGGCCGGGCGGGAGGCGGCCATCGTCTCCGCCATTCCCGGCACCACCCGTGATCTTCTGGAGGTGCATCTGGATCTCGGCGGGCAGGCGGTGACGCTCATCGACATGGCCGGGCTGCGGGAGACCGAGGATATCATCGAGGCGGAAGGGGTGCGCCGCGCCCGTGCGCGCGCGGCCTCTGCCGATCTGGTGCTCTGGCTCAGTCCCGATGACAGCCCGCCGCCGCCCGATCTGCCCGAGGCGGTGCCCGTGCGCACCAAGAGTGACCTGCTGGCGGCAGAAGCGAGGGGCCCTCAGGGCGAGGAGCGGGGCGCAGGGGGGGCGGGGCTGGCCATTTCCGCCACGACGGGGGCGGGTGTGGAGGCGCTCGTCGCGCTCCTGTCCCGCCGGGCGGAGGCGCTGACCGGACGGGAGCCCGCGCTCGTCACCCGCGCGCGCCAGCGGGAGGCGCTGGAAGGCGCGCTGGCCCATCTGGCGCGGGCGCAGGCCAATGCCGCCGATGAATTGCTGGCCGAAGACCTCCGCCTCGCCGCCCGCGCGCTCGATCGCGTGGTGGGGCGCGTGGATGTGGAGGATGTGCTGGACGCGCTGTTCCGGAGCTTCTGCATCGGCAAGTGAGGGGAGGGGTGTTTCACGTGAAACACCCCCGGCATGCGATCCGCCGACGGGGGCGGGCGGCGTCCGCCCGCCGGTGTTCAACACGACCGGCCCGGCGGCGGAACTCCTGCCAAAGTGGTGGCAAATCCCCCGGCCCCGGCCGGACCACGGCGCGATTTCCGGCCCATTCCCGCTTATAATGCGGCTCGTTCTTTGGCCGAGAGTCCGCGTGTCCCATTCTTCCGCTGCGGCGCGCCTGGCGTGCCTTCGTGACCTGCATCTCGACCACGGGCTCGAAGCGGAACTGGTCGCCCGCCTGCGGGACCTGGGCGGCCGGATCGCCCGGGACTTTGACACGGCCGCGTGCCTGATCTCGGTCATCGAAGCGGACCGGCAACGGTTCGTGATGGCCTATGGCGCGGAGGCGCAGGACATCCCGCTGGAACAGTCCTTCTGTGTTCGCACCCTCACCGGCGAGGGCGTGGCGATCATGCGGGATGTGGCGGGGCATCCGGACTTTGCCGACCACCCCATGGTGGCGCAAGCGCCCTTCATCCGCTTCCATGCCAGCGTCGCGCTGCGGTCGGCGCAGGGCCTGCCCTATGGCGCCCTGTGCGTGTTCGATCCGGCGCCGAAACCCGGCTGGACGACGCGCGAGACCGAGCGCCTCGCGCTCTATGCCAGCCTCATCAGCGACCTGTTTGCCCGGCGCACCGACACCATCGACCTTGCGAACGCGCGCACCCTGCTCGCAAGTGGCCCCACCGGCACCCTGATCTGGCGCGCCGAGCCCCCGCTGCCGCTGGTCTATGCGTCGGAAAACCTCGCCACCATTCTCCGTTGCGATGTGGAGGCCCATCTTCGCGCCGGTGCCGGGCTGGATACCCTGATCCACCCCGAGGATCGGGGCGGGTTCCAGGCCGCCATGGCGGGTCATGTGGAGGCCGCGCAACCCCGGTCGGACCTGTCCTATCGCCTCCTTTTGCCCGACGGCAGCGTCCAGTGGGTGCGCCAGACCTGCCAGATGCCGGAGCTCCGGCGCATGTCGGACCGCCTGATCTTCGCCTATCTGACCGATGAAACCCGGGATCGGGAACAGGAAGCCGCCAATGCCCTGGGCCGCGAGCGGCTGGCTGTCGCGGCGGAGGCCGCGCGTGCCGGCATCTTCGACCTGGATCTTGCCACCCTTGAACCCGTCGTGGACGAGGGTGTCACGCGTATCCTGGGATATGGTCCGGGACATCTGGAGGGAGGGGCAGAGTTGTCCCTGGGGCTTTTCCATCCCGATGACCGCACGCGGGCGGAACAGCTTCTGAGCAATCTCACACGGTCGCGCGATATCGCGCAGATCGAATGCCGCATCCGGCACCGTGACGGAGTCGTGGTGCAGGTGTGCCTTCTCAGCCTTGGCAGGGTTGTCCGGGATGCTGTGGGTGTCGATGTCGAACACCGGTGGGTTGCTGTCGCCGTCGAGCCCCTGCTGCAGGTCACCGGAAGCCCCTTCGGCTTTATCGGCGTGATGCGCCGGACGGGGGAGGGCAAGCCCTATCTGCTGGTCCCCACCCTCTCCGAGCTGAACTGGACCGCCGATGCGCTGGGCCTGTACCGGGATCACCTGACGGAGGATGGGCTCGAGTTCCACCATCTCCAGAACCTGCTTGGTCATGCGGTGATCCGGAATGAAGTGGTGATGGCCAACGATCTCGCCACGCATCCGTCGGCGGGCGGCTTGCCGCCGGGTCATCCGCCGATCACCCGGTTCCTCGGGCTGCCGCTGCGCTATGGCGCCTCCGTGGTGGGCATGATCGGCCTCGCCAATGCCGTGGAGGCCTATGACCAGGAGCTGGTGGACCTGCTGGACCCGCTGGTGAG
>NCCY01000286.1:0-3910 GCA_002279855.1 Rhizobiales bacterium 12-68-15 | reverse complement strand
ACGTCAGCGGATCGAGCGGGAGCTGGCGGTGCAGGCCACGACCGATGCCTTGACCGGGCTGCCGAACCGGCGCCGGTTCGAGGACGTCGCGCGGGACGAGATCGCGCGGGGTGCGCAGGCGGGCCATCCGGTGGTCATGGCGGTGATGGATCTCGACCTGTTCAAGAACATCAACGACAATCACGGTCACGCTGCGGGAGACGCGGTGCTGAAGGCCTTCGGCGCGCGCCTTCGCGAGACCATGCGGGCGCGCGATCTGGTGTGCCGGTTCGGGGGGGAGGAGTTCGCGGTGCTCATGCCCGGCACGCGCGCCGCGCAGGCGCATCAGGCGCTGGAGCGGCTGCGGAGCGAGGTGGCGGCGCACCCCATCCTGTACAATGGCGCCAGCATTCCCCTCACCCTCAGCATCGGGCTCGCGGAAGGGGCGGGGGCGGAGGCGTCGCTGGATCGGCTGCTGCGCGCGGCCGATGCCGCGCTCTATGCGGCGAAGGTGGCGGGGCGCAACCGGATCTGCCATGCGGATGGTATCCGTGCAGCGCGCCCGGCGGCGCGCTGACGTGTTTCACGTGAAACAGGGGTGAGCCGCCGCTCGTGCCATAATTGGAAGCAGCTCCAGCGTCCACAGCACGCTCCAGCCAACTGCTGGAGTCCGGCACGGGGGCGGCTGCGGAGCGAGGTTGCCGCGCACCCCACCTTCTCCAATGGGGCCAGCTTTCCCCTCACGCTCAGCACCGGGCGCGGAACGGGTAGGGGCTGAGGCCCCACTGGATCGGCGGCTGCGTGCGGCCGATTCCGCGCACTTTGCGGCAAAGGCGGCGGGGTGTAACCGGATCTGCCATGCGTGGGGGACCCGTGCGGCGGCCCGCTGATGTGTTTCACGTGAAACAGGGGCCGCCTCCCGTCACAGAATTGGAAGCAGCTCCAGCGTCCACAGCACGATCTCCAGCAGCTGCTGGACTCCGGCGCGGGAGCGGCTACGGAGCGAGGTCGCCGCGCGCCCCACCTTCTCCAATGGGGCCAGCATTCCGCTCACGCTCAGCATCGGGCGCGCGGAGGGGCGGGTGCGGAGGCGTCGCTGGATCGCCTGCTGCGCGCGGCCGATCTGCCATGCGGAGGGGACCCATGCGGTGCGCCCTGCGGCCAGCTGATCTGTTTCACGTGAAACGGGGATGAGCCGCCTCCCGTCACAGGATCGGAAGCAGCTCCCACGTACACACCACGATCTTCGGCCAGCTGCTGGAGTCCGGCACGGGGGCAGCTGGCGGAGCGCGGTGGCGGCGCACCCCACCCTGTACAATGGCGCCAGCATTCCCCTCACGCTCGGCATCGGGTTCGCGGAAGGGGCGGAGGCCCCGCTGGATCGGCTGCTGCGCGCGGCCGATGCGGCGCTCTATGCGGCGAAGAGGGAGGGGCGCAGTCGGATCTGCCATGCGGCGGGTGTCCGCGCGGCGCGCCCGGCGGCACGCTGACGTGTTTCAGGTGAAACAGGGGCCGCCTCCCGTCACAGAATCGGAAGCAGCTCCAGCGTCCATAGCACGATCTCCAGCCAGCTGCTGGACTCCGACGCGGGGGCTGCGGGCGGGGCCGGGGGCGCTCCCTCGGGCTGTCCGGCGGCGGCGGTGAACTGGGCCATGTCGATCATCTGGAAACCCTCGGTTCGGCTGCATCTGACGCCACCTTGCGTCCCCGCGCTTACACACGCCTGACAGTTTCCGCGCGGCGGCGGCGCTTCGCCTTGACCCCGCCGCGAAAAAGGGTTTCCACAGGCGCGGACAGCGAACACGCGCAGGCCGCCCCTCCGGGGGTGTTGCCGCGCGTCAGGTCAGGCAGCGGCGCATGGATACGAGCTTCGATGTGATGGTGGTGGGCGGCGGCCATGCGGGCTGCGAGGCGGCGGCTGCCGCCGCGCGCCTCGGGGCCCGCACGGCCCTCGTCACCATGGATGCCGCCACCATCGGCGCCATGTCCTGCAATCCGGCCATTGGCGGGCTGGGCAAGGGCCATCTGGTGCGCGAGGTGGATGCGCTGGACGGGCTCATGGGGCGGGTGGCGGACCAGGGCGGCATCCAGTTCCGCCTGCTCAACCGCCGCAAGGGCCCCGCCGTGCGCGGACCGCGCGCGCAGGCCGACCGCAAGCTCTATGCCGCCGCCATGCAGGCGGCGCTGGCCGCGCAGGCGAACCTCTCCATCGTGGAAGGGGAGGCCGCCGATCTCGTGGTGCAGGACGGGCGCGTCTGCGGCCTCGCGCTGGCGGACGGGCGGGTGTTTGCCTGCGGCGCCGTGGTGCTCACCACCGGCACCTTCCTCAATGGCCTCATCCATATGGGCGAGGTGCAGATCCCGGCCGGTCGCATCGGCGAGGCGCCCTCGCGTGGCCTCTCCGGCGCGCTGGCCCGCCTCGGTCTCGCGCTGGGGCGGCTGAAGACCGGCACCCCGCCGCGCCTCGATGGCCGCACCATCGACTGGGCCGCACTGGAGATGCAGCCGGGCGACGACGTGCCCGAGCCGTTCTCCACCCTCACCACCCACCTGCCGAACCGCCAGGTGGAATGCGGCATCACCCGCACCACGCTGGCGACCCATGCGGTGATCCGGGACAATCTCGGCCGCTCCGCCATGTATTCCGGGCGCATCGAGAGCACGGGGCCGCGCTATTGCCCGTCCATCGAGGACAAGGTGGTGCGGTTCGGGGACCGGGAAGGCCACCAGATCTTCCTGGAGCCGGAGGGCCTGGACGACCCGACCGTCTATCCCAACGGCATCTCCACATCGCTCCCGGAAGACGTGCAGCGGCAGGTTCTTGCGACCATTCCGGGTCTTGAGCGCGTCAGCATGGTGCGCCCCGGCTATGCCATCGAATATGACCATGTGGACCCGCGGGAACTCGCCCCCACGCTGGAGGTGAAGCGCGCGCCGGGCCTGTTCCTCGCCGGGCAGATCAACGGCACCACCGGCTATGAGGAAGCCGCCGCGCAGGGCCTCCTCGCCGGCCTCAATGCCGCCAGCCGCGCCGGTGGCGGGGAGGGGGCGGTCATCGACCGCGCCGAGGGCTATCTGGGCGTGATGGTGGACGATCTGGTGACGCGCGGCGTCACCGAGCCCTATCGCATGTTCACTTCGCGCGCCGAATATCGCCTGACCCTGCGCGCCGACAATGCGGACCAGCGGCTCACCCCGCGGGGGCTCGCCCTCGGCCTCGTGGGGCCGGCCCGCGCCCGCGCCTTCGGGGAGAAGGCGGCGGCGCTGGAGGCGGCCCGCGCCCGCGCCCATGCCGTCAGCCTCACCCCCAATGAGGCAGCAACCTTCGGGGTCCATGTCAACCGCGACGGCACCCGCCGCACCGCCTTCGATCTGCTCGCCTATCCCGACGTGGACATGGACGTGATCATCCGCATCTGGCCGGACTTCGCGGATATTTCGCCGGCTATCCGTGAGCAGGTGGAGATCGACGCCACCTATTCCGTCTATCTCGACCGACAGGCGGCGGACATCGCGACGCTTCGCCGGGACGAGACCTTGATCCTGCCGGACACGCTGGATTATGCCGGCCTACCGGGCCTCTCCAACGAGCTGAAGCTGCGGCTTGCCCGCGTGCGTCCGCGCACGGTGGGGCAGGCGGGGCGGATGGAGGGGATGACGCCGGCGGCGCTCGCCCTGCTGGTCACCTATGCCCGGCGCGAAGGGGCGACAAAGCGGGCGGTGTGAATAGCGGGAATATCGGCAAGATAACCGCATGCAGGCTGCACCGAACTGAATGTAAAGGGCGGTCATTCCGCATCGAATGAGGGTGGTGCACCGTGATGCAGGGACGAAACGAGGTCGCGGCCCGTGTTTCACGTGAAACACTGGCGCGGCTCGATCTTCTCGCGGATCTGCTAATCCATTGGCAGAAAACGATTAATCTCGTCGC
>NCCY01000285.1:3985-7508 GCA_002279855.1 Rhizobiales bacterium 12-68-15 | reverse complement strand
GCCGGCCACGACGCCATGGTGTTCCGGGGCGTGCTGCCCATGGCCATGCTGTTCGTGCGTTCGCAGAATGGCAGCCACAACCCCCGCGAACATGCGCATCCGCAGGATATCGGGCTCGCCGCCCGCGCCCTGTACGAAATGCTCACGGCATGGGACGCCCACTGAGCCGCGCTCAGGGCGTCGCCAGTGCCGCCTCGATCTCCAGCAGGTCGCGCCAGACGAGGCGCTTGCCCAGGGGCGTGCGCAGCAGATAGGCCGGGTGGAAGGTGGGGATGGCCTTGATGGTGCGCGTGCCCGTGTCATAGGGGAAGAATCGTCCCCGCGTCTTGGTGATGCCCTCGGTCACGCCCAGCAGCGTCTGCGCCGACGGGTTGCCGAGGCAGACGAGAATGTCTGGGTCCGCCAGCTCGATCTGCCGGCGGATGAAGGGCAGGCAGATGGCGGTTTCCTGCGGGGTAGGCGTGCGGTTGCCCGGCGGGCGCCAGGGAATGACGTTGGCGATATAGGCCTGTGTCCGGTCGAGACCGATGGCCGCCATCATCAGGTCCAGCAGCCGGCCGGAGCGACCGACGAACGGAATGCCCTGCGCGTCCTCGTCGCGGCCCGGTGCCTCGCCCACAAACATGACCCGAGCGGCAGGATTGCCGTCCGCGAACACCAGCCGGGTCGCCGTGCGCTTGAGCGGGCAGCCATCGAACGCATCCACGATGGCCCGAAGCTCCTCCAGCGTGGCGGCACCGCGCGCCATCTCCCGCGCCGCCATCACCGCCTGATCCGGCGGCTGGGCCGCGAAGGTGTTCGCCGCCCCGGCGCCCATGCCGCCCATGCCCATCCCGCCGGATGGGGCGGGCGCGTGGGGGGCGGCGGGGCGCGACAGGGCCGACGCGGGCGCCGAAACGGGTGTGGCGGATTGTTGCGGCGCACCGCGAGCGGGGCCGCGCGCCCGCGCCGCCTCGGCGGCCGCAAAGCGGTTCACCGGCGCATCTTCCAGCGCGACGTCCACCCCCGCCTCCACGTGAAAGGCCAGGATGTCGCCGAGGACTGAGGGATCGAATGTCATGAGCTGCGCCATTGAGGCGCCATGATAGGACATTGGCGGCCGGGAGGGGAATGGAGTTGCGCCGCAACTGCGAAAGCGAATTGTCATCCCGCGTCAACCATGGAAGAAGTCCAGACAGACGCTTCAGGTGCGAGGACGAGGGATGAACCAGGCGGAACTGCCGGAACGCGACGGGATGGATTATGACGTGGTGGTGGTCGGCGCGGGGCCCGCAGGGCTTGCCACCGCC
Source organism: Rhizobiales bacterium 12-68-15 (assembly GCA_002279855.1). Lineage (GTDB taxonomy): Bacteria > Pseudomonadota > Alphaproteobacteria > Rhizobiales > Xanthobacteraceae > Aquabacter. Next base: position 6,219 of record NCCY01000285.1, on the reverse strand, counting down.
ATCCGTCTGAAACAGATCGCCGCTGAGGGCGGCACGGACATCTCGGTCGTGGTGGTGGAAAAGGGCTCCGAGGTCGGGGCGCATATCCTGTCCGGCGCCGTGATCGACCCGACCGGCCTCGATGTGCTGCTTCCCGGCTGGGCCGGCGAGCCGGACGCACCGCTGAAGACGCAGGTCGATGACGACCGCTTCTACCTGCTCGGCCCCGCCGGCGGCGTGCGCCTGCCCAATTTCGCCATGCCGCCGCTGATGAACAATCACGGCAATTATATCGGCTCGCTGGGCAATGTGTGCCGCTGGCTGGCCCAGAAGGCCGAGGCGCTCGGCGTCGAGATCTATCCCGGCTTCGCCGCCTCCGAAATCCTCTATGACGGCAAGGGCGCGGTGCGCGGCGTTGCCACAGGCGACATGGGCGTTGCCCGTGACGGCGAGATGAAGGGCGAGTTCACGCGCGGCATGGAGCTGCGCGGACGCTACACCGTGTTCGCCGAAGGCGCGCGCGGTCACCTCACCAAGCAGCTCATCGCCAAGTACACGCTGGATCTCGGCCGCGAGCCGCCCAAGTTCGGCATCGGCCTGAAAGAGCTGTGGAAGGTGAAGCCGGAGAAGCACCATCCGGGCCTTGTCCAGCATGCCTTCGGCTGGCCGCTGGACCGCAAGACCGGCGGCGGCGCGTTCCTCTATCACATGGAGGACGAGCAGGTGATGGTGGGCTTCGTCGTCCACCTCAACTACCAGAACCCCTATCTCTCGCCCTTCGACGAGTTCCAGCGGTTCAAGACCCACCCCTTCTTCCGCGACACGTTCGAGGGCGCCAAGCGCATCTCCTATGGCGCCCGCGCCATCACCGAGGGCGGGTTCCAGAGCGTGCCGAAGATGACCTTCCCCGGCGGCCTGCTGGTGGGCTGCGCGGCGGGGCTGGTCAACGTGCCCCGCATCAAGGGAAGCCACAATGCCGTCCATTCCGGCATGCTCGCGGCGGACCATCTCGCCAAGGCCCTTGCCGAGGGCCGCTCCAATGACGAAGTGATCGCCTATGAGGCGTCCTGGCGCTATTCTGCGGTGGGCCGCGACCTCCACAAGGTGCGGAACGTGAAGCCGCTCTGGTCCCGGTTCGGCACTCTGGTGGGCATTCCGCTTGGCGCGCTGGACATGTGGACCAACACGCTCGGCTTCTCCCTATTCGGGACGCTGGGCCATGGCAAGACAGATGCCGCCAGCCTGAAGCCGGCAGCGCAGTGCAAGCCCGTCGCCTATCCCAAGCCCGATGGCGTGCTGACGTTCGACAAGCTGTCCTCGGTGTTCATCTCCAACACCAATCACGAGGAGGATCAGCCGATCCACCTCAAGGTGAAGGACATGGCGCTCCAGAAGGCTTCCGAGCACGACATCTATGCCGGCCCCTCGAACCGCTACTGCCCCGCCGGTGTCTATGAATGGGTGGAGGAGCCGGAAGGTCCGCGCTTCCAGATCAACGCGCAGAACTGCGTGCACTGCAAGACGTGCGACATCAAGGATCCGAACCAGAACATCAACTGGACGGCGCCCGAAGGCGGCGGCGGGCCGAACTACCCCAACATGTGAGGAACGGCGCGGCCCCGGTTTCCGGGGCCGTTGGCCTCAATGCCCGGGAAAGCCGATCAGCGTGCGCACGGGCACCCCGAGCGCACGCAGTTTGGCAGCGCCTCCGAGGTCCGGCAGGTCGATGATGAAGCAGGCGGCCTCCACCTGGGCGCCGATATTGCGCAGCAGCTTCACTGCCCCCTCCGCAGTGCCGCCGGTGGCGATCAGGTCATCCACCAGCACCACCCGCTCACCGGGCGCGATGGCGTCCACATGCATTTCCATCTCGTCCTCGCCATATTCGAGGGCGTAGGCCATGCGCACGGTCTGGTGGGGCAGCTTGCCCTTCTTGCGGATCGGCACGAACCCGGCGGAAAGCTGGTGCGCCACCGCTCCGCCCACGATGAAGCCGCGCGCCTCTATCCCCGCCACCTTGTCGATCTTCGCCCCCGCCCAGGGTTGCACAAGCTCGTCGATTGCGCGCCGGAATGCGCGCGCGTCCCCCAGCAGCGTGGTGATGTCGCGGAACAGGATGCCGGGCTTGGGATAGTCGGCGATGGTGCGGATCACTGCGGAAAGATCGTAGCTGGGCATGTCGGTCATCGGCAGGCGGTCTCGCTGGATACGGATCGGGGCCAGGGCGGGAAAAGACAATCACAGGCCGCAATGCC
>NCCY01000285.1:0-3928 GCA_002279855.1 Rhizobiales bacterium 12-68-15 | reverse complement strand
CAGCCCGGCGAGCGATCAGCGTGCGTCGGCGAGGATCATCCCGGCTGCCTTCTCGCCGATCATGATGGTTGGCGAGTTGGTGTTGCCGGAGGTGATGGTGGGCATGATGGAGGCATCTGCCACCCGCAGTCCCGTGATGCCGAACACCCGCAGGCGGCTGTCCACCACCGCCATGGGGTCGGAGGCAAGGCCCATTTTCGCCGTGCCCACCGGATGGAAGATGGTGGTGCCGATCTGCCCCGCCGCCACCGCAAGGGCGGCATCGTCATCGTCCCGCACGTTCGGGCCCGGAAGCATCTCCTCCGGGGCAAAGGGCGCGAGCGCCGGCTGGCGGACGATCCGCCGGGCAATACGGATCGAATTCGACGCCACCTCGCGATCGTCCTCCGTCGAGAGGTAATTGGGCCGGATCTCCGGTGCCGCACCCGCATCCGGGCTATTGAGGCGGATGGTGCCGCGCGAGGATGGACGCAGGTTGCAAACGCTCATGGTGAAGGCGGGATAGCGGTGCAGCGGATCGCCGAACTTGTCGAGCGAGAGCGGCTGGACATGGAATTCCAGGTCCGCCCGCTCCTGCGCGGGACTGGAGCGCGTGAAGATGCCAAGCTGCGATGGTGCCATGGTGAGCGGACCGCGCCGCTTGAACACATATTCCAGCCCCATGCCAAGGCGCCCGAACAGGGAATGGTAGCGCTCGTTCAGCGTGCCGATGCCGCGCACCTTGTAGACCGTGCGCAGTTGCAGATGATCCTGAAGGTTGGAGCCGACGCCGGGCATGTCGCGCTCCACCGCAATGCCCTGCGACTTCAGATGCTCGGCCGGGCCGATGCCGGACAGCATGAGCAGTTGCGGCGAGCCCAGCGCCCCGGCCGCCAGGACCACCTCGCGGCGCGCGCGCAGCATGCGAGCCCCCTGCGGCGTGCGCAGGGAGACGCCCACTGCGCGGCCATTCTCCACCACCACCCGCTCCACATGGCCGGCGGTGATGAGGTCGAGATTCCGGCGATGGAGCACCGGCTTCAGGAATCCGCGTGCCGCACTCCACCGCAGGCCGGTCTTCTGGTTCACGTGGAAATAGCAGCTTCCCTCATTGTCGCCGGTGTTGAAATCGTCGATGGCGGAGATGCCGTCCTGCGCGGCAGCCTCGCGGACCTTATCGAGCAGCGGCCAGGTGATGCGGGGAAATTCCACATGCCACTCCCCGCCTTTGCCGTGGTGGGCATTGGGGCCGAGGAAGTGATCCTCATGCCCCTTAAACAGGGGGAGCACATCATCCCAGCCCCACCCCTCAAGGCCGAGTTGTCGCCAGTGGTCATAGTCCGCCGCCTGACCGCGCATATAGATCATGGCGTTGATGGCCGATGATCCGCCGATCGTCTTGCCGCGAGGGTAGGATAGGGAACGGCCGTTGAGGCCGGGCTCCGGCTCGGTCTTGAAGCACCAGTCCGCACGGGGATTGCCGATGGCGAACAGGTAGCCCACGGGAATGTGGAACCAGATCCAGTTGTCGCGCCCGCCGGCCTCGATAACCGCGACCCGGACATCGGGATTTGCGGAGAGGCGGTTCGCCAGCACGCAGCCGGCCGAGCCTGCACCCACCACCACATAGTCATACACGTCCGCCGGCGACACATCATGTGCCATCCGCCCCTCCCGCATCTTGTTTTCGGGGCGGACTGTGGCTGCTCTCATGGCCGACTTCAAGCTGCCTTTCGAAGGGGGCTCGGGCAGACCGGGCGCAAGCTGTTGCAACCGCTGCGTCATGGCGAAATCGCGCATGAGCCGGCTCCCCCCGTAGACCGGACACTGCGGCAGGATGGCATTTCGCCGCTCCCGGCGCGTAACGACAAAACGGAGAGAAATATTCGTTCACACTTTCATACGCACGCAAAGCAGATCAAGCGGTTATTCTGGAACCAAGGGCACCCTCTCAGATCCGCCGTGCAGAATACCGGTTCTCGACGCGTACGACACATTGGAACGGATCAAGCAAGGGCAGGGTTTCTCAAGGAATGGTCAGCCTTAGCCGGAAGGCCCACCGGGCCTTAAGTATTCTGCGCTGGCAGCGCCCGGGACGCAGAGAGGCAGGCAGCAAAGGCGCGGCCTTTGTCGGCCCTGTGGCGGGAGAGGGGGCGGCTCTACGCCGCGCCATTGTCGTCCAGTCTCACAGGCGCTCCGGCACCCACTTCCTGATCGATACACTCCGCACCCGCTTTCCTGTGGCGCGGGACTGGTTTCATCTGGAAGAGGATTTTTACGCCCGCCTGCTCAGCGCGCCCGTCGTGTTGAAAAGTCACGACAGCATCTGGCGCGAGAAACTGTCCTGCGAGCCCCCCTGGAGCTCTTTTCTCCACTGGGTCGCCGCCAGCGCCTGCCACGATGCCGCATTCCATATTCACATCATGCGCAATCCGCGCGACGTGCTGCGCTCGCTCTATTTCTTTGATCTCAAAGGACATGAGGAGCGCCATCGCATCGCCCCGGAGACTGACTTCTGCACCTATCTCGCCACGCCGTCGAGCCGGGACCCGGAGGGCAGACTGACGCCTGTGGAGGTGTGGTGCGCCCACATCGCCGGATGGCTCGCCACCCCCCGCGTGCTTCAGGTGCGCTACGAAGACCTGCTGGCGGCGCCGGAAACCGAGGTGGCGCGGATCGCCGACTTCACGGACCTTGCCGCCCATCCGGCGCGATGGCGGGAAAGCTCGGCCATCGGCCGGCAGACCAGCGCACGCTTCTCGCGCATCTTCCCCGCCGAATGGACGGACCGGGAGGAAGACCATCTTTTGTCCTCCGCCCGGCGGTTCGGGCTGCCGGATATCGGCTACGGGCTTGCAGTTGCAGGCCAGAGCGCAACTGGCACATGACGGCGGGACGCCACCCCGCCGTCATGTGACATCGGTCAGGCCCGCGCGAGATCGGCGAGCAGGCTCGCCGCCAGCGTGAGCTTGGAGAGCGTGAGGCCGGAGGCGACGATGTCCTTCACCGTCGCGCGGGTGCGCTCGACCTCGCGGCGGCGTCCTTCCACCCAGGCCTCGACGGCCTCGGTGCCCACCTTTCCGGTGCCCAGCATGCCGATGCTGACATCGCGCACGAAGGTCTCCACCTGTCCCATGGCCCGATCCATGGCGAGCCGGTCATAATAGTCCGGCGCGACGATGGAGCCGGCCGCCGAGATGATCTCGTCGCCCGCAAAGTAGAGACCGGCGGCGAAGAAGGTCGCCGCCGCCTCGGCGACAGACCGCCCGGTGGTCTGGGCCAGGAGCGCGATATCTGTGCCCGCCCCCAGCGGCCGCAGGCTCGCGACCTTGCGCGCAAGATCCTCCGGCACCTGTGCCGCCACCAGCTCCGCGATCTTGCCATCGCGCCATGCCCGCCAGTTCTCCGGCAGCGTCTCGTCCAGCACCGTGTCCAGCGCCTCGATGCCGGCGCGATACTGGGCGACCACCGGTCCGATCCCGGCGGCGAGGTTGACGTTGCGCAGCACCCAGATGGTGCGGGCGAGCATCAGGTCCTGCACTTCCGCATAGAGCCGAAGCTGCACGGCGCCGGGAATCTTCGCGTCCAGGGCATCGATCGCCGCGGTGATGGCCGGCAGGCCGAAGCTGTCGCGCACCACGAGGAAGGCGCGGGCGATGGCGGCGGCGTCCGTCCCGGTCTGGTCCGCGATCCGCGCGATAGTCGCCGGCCCGCCCTGGTTGATCAGGGCATTGGCAAGCTGGGTCGCGATGATCTCGCGCCGCAGACGGTGCGAGGTGATGGCGTCGGGGAAGCGCTCCTGAAGCGCGTGCGGGAAGTAATGCACCAGCTCGTCGGCGAGATAGGCATTGTCCGGCACGTCGGAGGCCAGCAGCTCGGAATAGAGCGAGAGCTTGGCATAGGCGAGCAGCACCGCAAGTTCGGGCCGCGTGAGCCCCTCCCCGCGGGC
>NCCY01000284.1:1660-7692 GCA_002279855.1 Rhizobiales bacterium 12-68-15 | reverse complement strand
CGCGCCGGAGACGGCCTGCGCCTGCCGGCTGGTCTCGTCCGCAGACGCCGAAAGGCTGCGGGCGGCGTCAGACACCTCGCCCGAGGAATGGGCGAAGGCGTTGGCGAGCGCGCCCATGCGGTTCTCGAAATCCCGCGCGATGGCCTCGCGGTCGCTGCGCATGCGGGCGGCGTTCTCTTCCTCGCGCGCCCGTGCGTCGGCACGCATGGTTTCCGCATCCTGAAGCGCGGTGCGCAGGAATTCCGCGCTGCGGGCCATGGCGCCCAGTTCGTCCCGGCGCGCGGTTCCGCCCACATCCACCCCAAGGCGTCCCTCGGCAAGGTCGTTGAGCACATCCGTGACCCGGCGGATCGGCCGCACGATGGCGTAGGTCGCCACCACGGCGCTCAGGCCGAAAGCAACGAACATGAGGGCGCCGAACGCAGCGAGGGTGGCGAGGGTGGCGTCGCGCGCCTCGGCCTGGAGGGTCGCTGCCTTCGCGTCCACCGCGTCGCGCATGGCGCGCACTGTGGCGCCAACATCCGCCATCACCTTGAGGGTGATGGTTTCGCCGCAGGCCTTTTCCAGCGCCGTGACATAGGCCGTGCCGAGCGCGCCGAATTCAGCCGCGCGGTCCGGAAGGGCGGCGACGGCACTGGCGATCTCGGTTTCGAAGATCTTCGCCTGCGCGGCGACCTGCGTGGCGACCTGAAGGTTTTCTCCGGTGAGGGTGCTGGTCAGCGCCTTGTAGATGGCGCCCTGTGTGGCCACGCCCGCCTGACTGGCGGCCATGAGCGACATCACGCCGGCGGCATCCTCCTCCTGAAGACGGGCCAGCTCCCGCTGGGTCGTCCAGCCCTGCCACGACACCGCGCCGATCCCGCAGATACCGGACACCAGAAGGAGGGCGGACAGAACGAGGATCTTGAGGCGGAGCGACCAGTCGGAAAAGCGCATCGGAAGGCAACCTCGGTTCTGCGCAGACTTCTTGATGGTCTGGCGTGGCAGTCCTCATCGACGAAACAGGTCGTGGCAAAGCGGCCATCTGCGTCGTTGGCGCGATGAAGGCGGCCGCTGCTTGCCTGAGGGTGCGGCAGGGTCGGTTCGTCATGAACCTATCATGAAACCGTATCAGCCCACGCGAAGGCCGTCCACGAAGAGTTTGACCTCCTCCTGCAACTGGCTGGCCTGGGCGGACAGCGAATTGGAGAGGGACATCATCTGCGAGGACGCGGAGCCGGTAACCTCGGCCGCATGGCCGACGCCCTGGATGTTGTCGTTCACCGCTTCCGTGCCGTGGGCGGCATGCTGGGTGTTCTGCGCGATCTCGCGCGTCGCCGCGCCCTGCTGCTCCACCGCCGAGGCGATGGCGGCGGTGACCTGACGGATATCGGAGATGATGCCGACGATCCGCTCGATGGCCGCGACGCTGCGCCCGGTGGCGCCCTGGATTTCGAGCACCTTGCCGGAGATCACCTCGGTGGCCTTGGTGGTCTGGGTGGCCAGCGCCTTCACCTCATGGGCGACCACGGCGAAGCCCTTGCCCATCTCGCCGGCGCGGGCGGCTTCGATGGTGGCATTGAGCGCGAGCAGGTTGGTCTGCGCGGCGATGCCGGTGATGAGTTCCACAACCTCCCCGATATGGGCGGCCGACCGCGACAGCGCGCGGATCTCGCCTTCCGTCTCCTCGGAGACGCGGGAGGCCTGAAGCGCCACGCCTGCGGCATGGCTGACCTGCTGGCTGATTTCCTGCACCGATGCACTCATCTGCTCGGTGGAGGCAGCCACGGTCTGGACATTGCTGGACGCCTCACGAACCGCAACCGCAACCTCGCGCACCTGGCGGGAGGTTTCCTCGGCCGAGGCGGAGAGGCTGTAGGCGGCGGTGGAGACCTCGCCGGAGGAATGGGCGAAGGCTTCCGCCAGCGCACCCATCCTGGCCTCGAACGCATCGGCGATGGAGAGGCGCTCGGAGCGCATGCGCTCCGCATTCAGCCGCTCCTGCTCGGCGGCCATTGCGCGCGCCTGCTCGGCTTCCAGCAGCGTGATGCGCAGGATTTCCGTGCCGCGCGCGATGGTGCCCATCTCGTCCTTGCGCTCAAGGCCGGGCACGAAGGTGTCGAGGCGTCTTCCGCCTTCTGGAGCGCGGGACGGCATTCCCGGTTCATCACGCGGGTCGCCTCCGCATCCTCCTCCGGGCTGGTGGAGCCGGCGGCGAGCCGCAGCCCGAGGGCGCAGGGGCCGGTGACCGCGCTGTTGAAATCGCGGGAAATGAGCGCGAGGGGCGCACCGAGCGCGGGGATGTCCCGCTCTGCCAGCGCGATCTGGTCCGCGAAGATCTTGATGCCCTCCGCCTGCCGGGCGGCAGCGGCGGCGATGTCGGTCTGGCTGATGGCGGTGATGGCTTCGTAGATGGAACTGGTGGTGTAGACCAGCGCCCGGCTGGCGCGCGACACCGCGACCGCGCCGGAGGCATCATGCGTCACCAGCGCGTCGAACTTGCCCGCCACGAAGCGGTTGGTGTCGTCCATCATGTAGATGGCGGCCGCGGCGATGGTGAACAGCATCACCGCCAGCGACGTGAATTTCACGATGATCGGCCAGTGCTTGAAGTTCACACGCTCGATCAGGCCGAGAAAGCCGGTGGTGTGAACCGTCGGGCGAGAATACGCGACTGCGTCCGTCATCTTGAACCCGTCCCTGAATAACGACCTGAAAGGCAATTCCGCCGGGTCTGCGGTCCAGCTGAAGAGGACGACCGCAGGCCCGTTCCAGTCCCGGACGCCGCCATGGTCACGGCGGGCGCCCAGACACTCCGAAGGCCGAAATAGTAACCTTCCCTGAGAAACTTCTTACGGCCCAAGCTTGCTTGGAGCTTGCCCTGCGTAAAGCGGATCACGGCGGCTCAAAAGCCCGCGCCATCCCTTACGCACTCCACCGGAGGGGGACGGGACGCACAAAGACAACCGGCGCCCCTGGGGGCGCCGGATGGAAGGCGGGATCGCACTGTCAGGCGGGCCGAAGGTCAGGCAGGGCCGGTCTCGATGGGCTTGCCGCGCGAGGCCCACTCGCTCCAGGAGCCGTCATAAAGCGCCTGCGGGCGCTTGCCGACGCTCTCCAGCGCGATCCAGAGGATGGCGGCGGAGACGCCGGAGCCGCAGGTGGTGATGACCGGGCGGGAGAGGTCCAGTCCGGCGACGTCCAACTCCGCGCGCACCACGTCCGGCGGCACGAGGCAGCCGTCCGCCACGAGGCGCGAGGACGGAAGGTTGAGGCTGCCGGGAATGTGGCCGGACTTCAGGTTCGGGCGCGGCTCCGGCGCCTCGCCGCTGAAGCGGGCGGCGGCGCGGGCGTCGAGAAGCTGGGTGCTGGAATTCATCGCCGCTTCCACATGGCCCATGTCGGCCACCACGGAGCGGTCGAGCCGCGGCGTGAACACGGCGGGTGCGCGCCGGGCGGGGCCGCTTTCCACCTCGCGCTCCTCGGCAAGCCAGCGGGGCAGGCCGCCCTGCAGGATCTTCACGTCGCTGGCCCCGAAGGCGCGGAACGTCCACCAGACGCGGGGCGCGGCGAACAGGCCGTGCGCGTCATAGACCACGATCCGCAGCCCGTCGCCGATGCCCAGCGCTCCGACGGCGGTCGCAAAATCGCGCGGCTCGGGCAGCATGTGGGGAAGGTCGCTGGTCTTGTCGGAGATGCCGTCGAGATCGAAGAAGACCGCGCCGGGAATGTGCCGCTCCAGAAATTCCTGCTGCCCGTTCCGCTCGGTGGGAGGCAGGAACCAGGTGGCATCCACGATGACGAGATCCGGCGCGCGCAGGTTGTCGGCAAGCCAGTCCGTGGTGACGAAGATCGACATGGGAGGGTCCTGAGGCAAAGGCGAGGGGATCAGACGAGGACGTTCGGCACCTCTGCGCGGCGCTCCAGCCAGGCCGGGACGGGCAGGTTCTTGGAGCGCAGGAAGTCCGGGTTGAACAGCTTGGACTGGTAGCGGGTGCCGTAGTCGCACAGGATGGTGACGATGGTGTGCCCCGGCCCGAGTTCGCGGGCAAGGCGGATGGCGCCGGCCACGTTGATGCCGGAGGAGCCGCCGAGGCACAGGCCTTCATGCTCCAGCAGGTCGAACACGATGGGCACCGCTTCCTCGTCCGGGATCTGGTAGGCGAAGTCCACCGGTGCGTCTTCGAGATTGGCCGTGATGCGGCCCTGCCCGATGCCCTCGGTGATGGAGGAGCCCTCCGACTTCAGGACGCCCGACGTGTAGAAGGAATAGAGCGCCGCCCCCATGGGATCGGCCAGCGCGATCTTCACATCGTGGTTGCGGGCCTTCAGCGCCATGCCGGTGCCGGCGAAGGTGCCGCCGGTGCCCACCGCGCAGGTGAAGCCGTCCACCTTGCCGCCGGTCTGCTCCCAGATTTCCGGGCCGGTGGTCTCCATGTGCACCTGCCGGTTCGCCACATTGTCGAACTGGTTGGCCCAGATGGCGCCGTTGGGCTCGGTCTTCGCCAGCGCCTCGGCGAGGCGGCCGGAGACCTTCACGTAATTGTTCGGGTTGGAATAGGGCACGGCGGGCACTTCCACCAGCGTCGCGCCGGCGAGCCGCAGCATGTCCTTCTTTTCCTGCGACTGCGTCTCGGGAATGACGATGACAGTCTTGAAGCCGAAGGGGGCGGCCACCAGCGCAAGGCCGATGCCGGTATTGCCCGCCGTTCCCTCCACGATGACGCCGCCGGGCTGAAGCTGCCCCTTTGCCATGGCGTCGCGGATGATGCCGAGCGCGGCACGGTCCTTGACCGACTGGCCGGGATTCATGAACTCCGCCTTGCCGAGGATCGTGCAGCCGGTTTCCTCGGAAGCGCGCTTGAGGCGGATCAGAGGCGTGTTGCCGATGGACTCGACGAGGCCGTTGCGAATGGTCATGGAAACGCACCTTCAGAAGGGACGGCAACCTACCGGGAGTGTCCGGCGCGGGCAACCGGACGGGGTCATTTTCCCTTGATGTGCGCGAAGGCCAGCAAGGCGCGCTCGCGCGCCGCGTCGTGGTCCACCATGGGCCTCGGATAGGTCACACCCAGCCGGACACCGGCGCGGGAAAGGGTGGCCGCGTCCGCCAGCCAGGGCTTGTGGAGCACGGATTTCGGCAGCTTCGCCAGTTCCGGCACGAAGGCGCGCACATAGTCGCCTTCCGGGTCAAATTTCTCACCCTGAAGGATGGGATTGAAGATGCGGAAATAGGGCGCCGCATCCATGCCGGTCCCCGCCACCCATTGCCAGCTTGCGGCATTGTTGGCCGGGTCCGCATCCACCAGCGTGTCCCAGAACCACGCCTCGCCCTGCCGCCAGTCGATCAGCAGATGCTTGGTGAGGAAGGACGCCACCACCATGCGCACCCGGTTGTGCATCCAGCCCGTGGTCCAGAGCTGGCGCAGGCCGGCATCCACCAGCGGATAGCCGGTGAGGCCTTTCTGCCACGCCTTCAGGTCTCCCGCGCATTCCCGCCACGGGAAGGCATCGAACGGCTGCTGGATGTTGCGCCACGCAATATCCGGCTCCGTCTCCAGCAGGTGATAGGAGAATTCCCGCCAGTGCAGTTCGGCCTCGAATTTTTCCGCATCCCGCGCCGGCACCGTCCCGGCTTCCGCAGCATGGCGCGCCGCATAGAGCACCTGGTTGGGGGAAATTTCCCCGAAGGCGAGATAGGGCGAAAGCCGCGAGACATTCTCCCGCGCCGGCACGTCCCGGTTGACGGCGTAGCCGGCGAGCCCGTTTGCGAGGAAGGCGTCGAGCCGCGCCCGCGCGGCATCCTCGCCGCAATCCCAGGCGGCGCGCATCCCGCCCGCCCAGTCCGGCGCGGTCGGCTCCAGCCCCCAGGAAGCGAGATCGTCGCCGGTCACGGTGCCCGCAAAGCCCGTGAGGCCGGCCGGAACCGGCAAGGGCCGGCGGGGGGGCGGCGCGCGGTGCGTGGCGCGGTGGAAGGCGGAGAAGGTGCGCGGGAAGCCGCCGGCCGCCGTGGTGGGCACGCCGGGCTTGTAGAGCAGGTGCCCGTTGAACCG
>NCCY01000284.1:0-1582 GCA_002279855.1 Rhizobiales bacterium 12-68-15 | reverse complement strand
ACCTCCGGCACCACGCGCGCGGCCGGCCCCTGCCGCAGCACCAGCGGGATGCCGTGGGAGGCCAGCGCGCGCGCCAGTGCCCGCAGCGACCGGGCGAGCCACCATCTGGACGCGCCCCCGAGCGCCCGGACGCCGGGCGAATCCTCGTCCAGCACATAGAGGGCAAGGAGGGGGCGGCCGGTCTCGGCGGCATGGGTCAGGGCCGGATTGTCATGCAGGCGCAGATCCGTCCGGAACCAGAGCAAAGCAGGGCGCATGGCGGGTCTCCGGGCATGTACAAGGCGGGACGGGCGTGGGAAAAAGCAGCTGCGCCCGAGCCTGCGGCGCATATGGGCGCAGCACCCGGTAAAAGCCAAGAAGTGCGGGGATCACGTTTTGCCGAAGCTCGAAACCGTCGTGAAGGACATTGTCGAACGCCTGGGTGCGCGGGAGGATCGGGGCACGGTCGCAAGCTACATCCCGGAACTCGCCAAGGTCTCTCCGGCCCATTTCGGCATGGCCGTGGTGACGGCGGATGGCGAGATGGTGGTGGCGGGGGATGCGGACGTGCCGTTCTCCATCCAGAGCGTGTCGAAGGTGTTCACGCTCACCCTCGCGCTCGGCAAGGTCGGCGACCAGCTCTGGAACAAGGTGGGACGCGAACCCTCCGGCAATCCCTTCAACTCCATCGTCCAGCTTGAGAACGAGAAGGGCAAGCCGCGCAATCCCTTCATCAATGCGGGCGCGATCGCGGTCACCGACGTGCTGCTCGCCGGCCACCAGCCGCGCGAGGTGCTGGGCGAAATCCTGCGCTTCTGCCGCTTCGTCGCCGAAGACGATTCGGTCATCATCGACGAGCATGTGGCCCGTTCGGAAAAGACCACCGGCTTTCTCAACACCGCGCTCGCCAACTACATGAAGGCGTTCAAGGTGCTGGAAAACCCCGTGGAGCATGCGCTCGGGGTCTATTTCCACCACTGCGCCATCAGCATGACCTGCCGGCAACTGGCCATGGCCGGGCGCTATCTCGCCTTTTCCGGCAAGCTGCCGGGGCGGGGCGTGTCCGTCATCTCCGCGGAGCGGGCGCGGCGCATCAACGCCCTGATGCTGACCTGCGGGCATTATGACGGCTCGGGCGATTTCGCCTTCCGCGTCGGCCTGCCGGGCAAGAGCGGCGTGGGCGGCGGCATTCTCGTGGTGGCGCCGGGCAAGGCCTCCATCGCGGTGTGGTCGCCGGGTCTCAATCCGCACGGCAATTCGGTGCTCGGCTCCCTCGCGCTGGAGCATCTGGCCAAATCCATGCACTGGTCCGTGTTCGGAGACTGATGGTCTTGCCCGCGCCCTCCCACCGCGCCCCTCGCACGATCCAGACCGACGCGGGGCCGGTGGAGGTGGCTGAGGCGGGGCAGGGGGCGCCGGTGCTGTCGCTTCATGGCGGCATGGGCGGCTATGATCAGGCCCTGCTGCTGGCGCGTTGCATGGTGGGCGATGCGGCCGGTTTCCGCATCCTCGCGCCGTCCCGTCCGGGCTATCTCGGCACGCCGGCCCTTGGCCGCACCACCCCTGCCGCACAGGCGCGGCTGTTCGCGGCGCTGCTGGACGC
>NCCY01000283.1 GCA_002279855.1 Rhizobiales bacterium 12-68-15 | reverse complement strand
CGACCACGACGTGTTCATCACCGACTGGCACAATGCCCGCGACGTGAGCCTGGAGCATGGCCCGTTCGCGTTCGACGACTATGTCGAGCACATCATCAAGTTCCTGGAATGGATGGGACCGGGCGCGCATCTGCTCGCCGTCTGCCAGCCCTGCGTGCAGGCGCTGGCAGCCAGCGCCGTCATGGCGCAGGAGGGCAACGTCGCCCAGCCCCGCAGCATGACGCTGATGGCCGGCCCCATAGACTGCCGCATCAACCCCACGAAGGTGAACGAACTCGCCCAGTCGAAGCCCATCGAATGGTTCGAGCGCAATCTCATTTCCAAGGTGCCCATGGGCTTTGCCGGCTCCGGGCGGCGCGTCTATCCCGGCTTCATCCAGTTGTCCGCCTTCGTGTCGATGAATCTCGGGCGCCACATGAAGGCGCATTTCGAGCTGTACGAGAATCTCGCCAACGGCGACGCGGAGAAGGCCGAGGCGGCCAAGAGCTTCTATGACGAGTATTTCGCCGTGCTCGACCTTGCGGCGGAATTCTATCTGGAGACCGTCCAGTACGTGTTCCAGGAATATCGCTTGCCCAAGGGCGAGCTGACCTATCGCGGCAACAAGCTGGATTTCACCGCCATCCGCCGCACCTCGCTGCTGACCGTGGAAGGCGAGCGGGACGACATCTGCTCGCTGGGCCAGACCCTGGCGGCGCAGGACATCTGTTCCAATCTGCGCCCCCACCGCAAGCGCCACCATATGCAGCCGGGGGTCGGCCATTATGGCGTCTTCAGCGGCCGCAAATGGGCCAATCAGGTCTATCCGCTGGTCCGCAACCACATTCTCGCCAGCGACTGAACCGGGCGCGGCACCGCCGCGCCCGCGGGAACTGTGACGGTTCCATGTCGCAGAATCCTTGTCCCGCTTCGCTTTTCGCGTCCCTGCGGTGTTGACGCGGCGCGCACTCCTGCCCATGGTGCCCCCGCCGCAGAGCGGCAGTCCCACCACAAGGAGTGTTCCAAATCATGAGCGAATGGCCGGTTCACGCGACCATCGATGGCCCCATTGTGATGATCGGCTTCGGCTCGATCGGCCGCGGCACGCTGCCGCTCATCGAACGCCATTTCGACTTCGATCTGTCACGCTTCGTGGTGATCGATCCCGTGGATGACGACCGCAAGCTGCTGGACGCGCGCGGCGTGCGCTACATCCAGTCGGAAGTCACCGCCGAGAATTACCGCGACCTCCTCACCCCCCTGCTGACCAATGGCGGCGGGCGCGGCTTCTGCGTGAACCTGTCGGTGGACGTGTCGTCCATCGCGGTCATGGAACTGTGCCGGGAACTCGGCTGTCTCTATGTGGACACCGTGATCGAGCCCTGGAAGGGCTTCTATTTCGACGAGACCAAGGGCCCCGAGGCCCGCACCAATTATGCCCTGCGCGAAGGGCTGCTGGACGCCCGCCGCCGCAATCCCGGCGGCCCCACGGCGGTGTCCACCTGCGGCGCCAATCCCGGCATGGTGTCCTGGTTCGTCAAGCAGGCGCTGCTCAACATCGCCCACGACACCGGCCTTGACCGGCCCGAGCCGAAGACCCGCGAGGAATGGGCCCAGTTCGCCCGCGCCCTCGGCGTCAAGGGCATCCACATCGCCGAGCGCGACACCCAGCGCGCGCGCAACCCCAAGCCGCGCGACGTGTTCGTGAACACCTGGTCGGTGGAGGGCTTCGTGTCCGAAGGCCTCCAGCCGGCGGAACTGGGCTGGGGCACGCACGAAAAGCAGCTTCCCCCGGACGGGCGCACCCATGAGGGCGGCTGCGGCGCGGCCATCTATCTCATGCGCCCCGGCGCGGAGACCCGCGTGCGGAGCTGGACGCCCACCCCCGGCCCGCAGTTCGGCTACCTCGTGACCCACAACGAGGCCATCTCCATCGCCGATTACCTGACGGTGCGCGACGGCAACACGGTGGTCTACCGCCCCACCTGCCACTACGCCTATCACCCCTCCAACGACGCCGTGCTCTCGCTGCACGAAATGTTCGGCTCCGGCGGCCGGATGCAGAGCGACTGGAAGATCCTCGACGAGCACGAGATCGTGGACGGCATCGACGAACTGGGCGTGCTCATCTACGGCCATGCCAAGAACGCCTACTGGTTCGGCTCGCAGCTCTCCATCGAGGAGACCCGCCAGCTTGCGCCCTACCAGAACGCCACCGGCCTTCAGGTGACCTCCGCCGTGCTCGCGGGCATGGTGTGGGCGCTGGAAAACCCGGAGGCCGGCATTGTCGAGGCCGACGAGATGGACTTCCACCGCTGCCTTGAAGTGCAGACGCCCTATCTCGGCCCGGTGATCGGCACCTATACCGACTGGACCCCGCTGACCGAGCGGGTGCGCCTGTTCCCCGAGGACCTCGACCTCGAAGATCCCTGGCAGTTCAAGAACATCATCGTTCGCTGAACGCTTCTGCGCTGACGCGCAGGCCCGGCGGGCGGCTTCGGCCGTTGCGCCGGGCCGTCCGACAGGGCAAACGGGGCGGCGAGATCCACGCCGGGCGCCGGCAGGAAACTCCGGAGTGTCGCCATGTCCGCCCGCCTCGTCTCCATCCATCGCTACCCGGTCAAGGGCTTTTCGCCCGAAACGCTTGATGCCGTGACGCTGGAAGCCGGCCGGTTCTTTCCCGGCGACCGCCTCTATGCGGTGGAGAACGGCCCCTGCGGCTTTGACCCGGCGGCCCCGGCATACAAGCAGAAGACGGACTTCCTCGTCCTGATGCGCAATGCCCGCCTCGCCGCCCTCAGGACCAGCTTCGATCCCGACACCCGTGTCTTCACCCTCCATCACGAAGGCGCGGAACTGGCGCGCGGCGACCTCTCGATGCCGGAAGGCCGCGCGGCGGTGGAAACCGCGCTGTCCGCCTATATGGGCAAGGAACAGCGCGGACCGCTTCAGGTGCTGGAGGCGCCGGAGGGCCATCGCTTCACGGACAGCCTGCGCTCCGGCTTCGTCTCCCTGCTCAACCTCGCCAGCGTGCGCGACCTTGAGGCGCGCATGGGCGTGGCGCTCGATCCCCTGCGCTTCCGCATGAACCTGCATCTCGACGGCTGGGAGCCGGGCGCGGAACTGGAGATGGCGGGGCGCGAGATCACGGTGGGCGCGGTGCGCCTGAAAATTCTGAAGCGCACCGAGCGCTGTGCCGCCACCAGCGTCGATCCCGAAACCGGCATCCGCGACCTCAATGTGGTCAAGGGCCTGATGCAGGCCTATGGCCACACCGATTGCGGGGTCTATGCCAAGGTGCTGGCGGGCGGGCGCATCGCGCCGGGAGACGCGGTTTCCCTGCCGGCGTGAGGCGGCGCGCCGCTTCCCGCCCCCGCAAACCTTGAAGCCGTGCCGCCCGTCCTCTAAGAGCGGCCGAAAGCGCCTTTGCGCGCGCCTTTATGAAATGAGTGTTCCCATGGCCAGCGACAGCAAACCCAAGGCACGTCTCCCGCGCGGTCTCGTGGACCGCCACGGCGGGGAACTGGCCGCGACGCGCGCCATGCTGGAGAAGATCCGCGCCGTCTACGAGCTCTACGGCTTCGAGGCGCTGGAGACCCCGGCCATCGAATATACCGATGCACTCGGCAAGTTCCTGCCCGACCAGGACCGGCCGAACGAGGGCGTCTTTTCCTTCCAGGACGATGACGAGCAGTGGCTGTCCCTGCGCTATGACCTGCGACACCGTGGGGGCGCCTTCGGTCTCTGCCGATGCGGAAATCTGCATGATGGCCGCCGACACGCTGGAAGCGGTGGGCATCAGGCGCGGCGACTATGTCATCAAGGTCAACAACCGCAAGGTGCTCGACGGCGTGCTGGAGGCCATCGGCCTCGGCGGCGCCGAGAATGCCGGGCGTCGCCTCACCGTGCTGCGGGCCATCGACAAACTGGACAAGATCGGCATCGACGGCGTGCGGGACCTTCTGGGCGCGGGGCGCTGGGAAAACCCGGAGGCCAAGTCCGGGGACTTCACCAAGGGTGCGGGTCTGCAAGAGGCACACATCGACAAGGTGGCGGCCTTCGTCGGCGCAGGCGCCGGAATGGCAGGCCTCGACAAGCTCGTGACGGTGGTGGGCGAGAGCGAAGCGGGCCGCGCGGGCATCGAAGAACTGCGCGTGATCGGCCAGCTTGTTGCCGCCGGCGGCTATGATGACGGTCGCATCGTGATCGACCCCTCCGTGGTGCGCGGCCTCGAATATTATACCGGCCCGGTCTATGAGGCCGAGCTGACCTTCGAGGTGAAGGACGAGGCCGGGCGCCCGGTCCGCTTCGGCTCGGTGGCCGGTGGCGGGCGGTAT
>NCCY01000282.1 GCA_002279855.1 Rhizobiales bacterium 12-68-15 | reverse complement strand
CGCTTCAGGTCCACCACCGTGAAGTCGGCATCGTAGCCTTCCACGATGCGGCCCTTGCAGGCGATGTTGAACAGCCGCGCCGGGCCGGCGCTGGTGAGGTCCACGAAGCGCTCCAGCGACAGGCGCCCGGCCGCCACATGGTCCAGCATCAGCGGCACGAGGGTCTGCACCCCGGTCATGCCGGAGGGCGTGTCCGGATAGGTCTTCGCCTTCTCTTCCAGCGTGTGCGGGGCATGGTCGGAGCCGAGCACGTCCACCACGCCGCTTGCGATGCCGGCCCACAGCCCGTCGCGATGGCGCGCCTCGCGCACCGGCGGGTTCATCTGGGTGAGCGCGCCGAGACGCTGGTAGCAGTCCGGCGCCGTCATGGTGAGATGGTGGGGCGTGACCTCCACCGAGGCCACGTCGCGATGCTCAGAGAGATAGGCGATCTCTTCCGCCGTGGTCACATGCAGCACATGCACCCGCGCGCCGGTCTCGCGCGCCAGCGTCACGAGGCGGCGCGTCGCGGTGAGGGCCGCCACCTCGTCGCGCCAGACCGGGTGGGACGAGGCATCGCCCGGCACCCGCAGGTGCTTGCGTTCGTTGAGGCGCGGCTCGTCCTCGCAATGGAAGGCGGCGCGGCGGCGGATCACCTTCAGGATCGCCTTCACGCCCGGATCATCCGCCACCAGAAGCGAGCCGGTGGAGGAGCCGATGAACACCTTGATGCCGGCCGCGCCCGGCAGGCGCTCCAGTTCCGGCAGGTCGGCCACGTTCTCGTGGGTGCCGCCCACATAGAAGGCGAAGTCGCAGTGCATGCGGTCGCGCCCGCGCCGGATCTTGTCCTCCAGCGCGTCGGCAGACGTGGTCTGCGGGTTGGTGTTGGGCATCTCGAACACGCCCGTCACCCCGCCCATCACCGCCGCGCGGGAGCCGGTTTCGAGGTCTTCCTTGTGGTCGAGGCCCGGCTCGCGGAAATGCACCTGCGTATCGATGACGCCGGGCAGGATATGCAGCCCCGTGCAGTCCACCACCTCGCCCGCCTGCGCGGCGCCGAGCGTGCCCAGCGCACGGATGGCGCCGTCGCGCACGCCGATATCGGTGACGATCGCGCCACCGGGGGTGACGACGGTGCCGCCTTTCAGGAGGAGGTCGAAGGTGTCGGCCATTGCGCAAGCCTCTCTTGAGGGGGACCGACAGGGGCTTTAAGTCTGGGCGGGACATCTGACAAGGACCGGGCGATGCCGATTGCAGTTCTTTCCGACCGCGCCGTCCTCACGGTCGCGGGCGCCGACGCCCGCCACTTCCTCCACAATGTGGTGACCTGCAACGTGGAGACGCTGGAGGCCGGCGCCGCGCGCTTCGGCGCGCTGCTGGCGCCGCAGGGCAAGATCCTCGCGGATTTCTTTGCCGCCCGAGGGGGCGGAGGCCTTTGCCGACCCGCGCCTTGCGGCAATGGGGCAGCGCTTCTTCCGCCCGCGCGCGGAGACTGACGGGGCGGACCCGGTGGCGGATGGCGCGGACGCCTATGACGCCCACCGCATCGGCCTCGGCATTCCGCAGGGCGGCGCGGATTTCGTCTATGGCGACGCCTTCCCCCACGAAACCGATATGGACCAGCTCGGCGGCGTGGATTTCCGCAAGGGCTGCTATGTGGGGCAGGAAGTGGTGAGCCGCATGCAGCATCGCGGCACCGCCCGCACCCGCGCCGTCATGGCCCGCTTCGACAACGCGCCCGAGCGGGCAGGCGGGCATCGCGCTGGTGCGGCTCGACCGCGCGGCCGACGCGCGGGCCGCCGGCCTGCCTCTGGTGGCGGGCGGCATCGAGGTGACGCTGGTCAGGCCCGACTGGGCCACCTTCGCCATGGAGCCGTAAGGCGCGAATGCGCGTGGGTGTGGGCGCACTTGCGCGGGCAAGCTCAGGAACATAAAGTGAACATGATCACCTCGGGAGGGACGATGACAACCGACGCCACAGCCGCGAGCGCACCCGCCCCGCTCCTGTGCCGCTGCCCGTGGTGCGGCACCGACCCGTTCTACTGCGCCTATCATGACGAGGAATGGGGCGTGCCCGAGCGCGATTCCCGCGCGCTGTTCGAGAAGCTGCTGCTGGACGGCTTCCAGGCCGGACTGTCGTGGATCACCATCCTGCGCAAGCGGGAGAATTTCCGCCGCGCCTTCGACGGGTTCGTACCCGAAGTGATGGCGGGCTACGGCCCGGACAAGGTGGCCGCGCTGATGGCGGATGCCGGCATCGTGCGCAACCGCGCCAAGATCGAGGGCGCCGTCCTCTCCGCCCGCGCCTATCTGGACCTGCGCGAGAAGGGCGTCGATTTCGCAGACTTCATGTGGGAGAGCGTGAACGGCGAGACCTTCGTGCGCCGGCCGGCGACCACGAAGGAGATTCCGGCGCAGACGCCGGACTCCGCCGCGCTGTCCAGACGCCTGAAGGCGGCCGGCTTCAAGTTCTGCGGTCCCACCATCGTCTATGCGGTGATGCAGGCGTGCGGGCTGGTGGACGACCACCTCGCCGCCTGCCACCGCGCGCGGCCGCTCTGAGGAGAGGCCGCGCCGGCCTCACTTCCCGTCGAGGCGGCGGGAGAAGATGACGCGGGGCTCCTCGTCATAGCCGAGCGCCTCGTAGAAGGCGCGCACCGGCGCGTTCTCCATCCGCACCATCAGCATCAGCTTCGGCACGCCCCGCGCGCGCAGCCAGTCCTCGGCGGCGGTGGCAAGGCGCCGGCCGATGCCCTGCCGGGCGAGATCGGGCGCCACCGCCAGATAGTAGATCCAGCCCCGGTGCCCGTCATGGCCCACCATGACCGAGCCCGCGATCCGCCCCTCCCGCCGGGCGACGAGGATGGTGGAGTGCGGCCCGCGCCGGGCCAGCGCGATGTCGGCGCGCGGGTCGTTCCACGGGCGCAGCAGGCCCGCCGCCTCCCACAGGGCGACCAGGGCCTCGGTGTCCGCATCGCTCGCGTGCTGCATCTCGGCGTTCATGGCGGTCTCCTTGCGTGTCCATAAGGCGCGGGCATCCGCGCCGGGGCCACGGTTGACGGTGAGGCTTCAGGGCACGGGCGGGCGCGGTGCGGCGGCACGGCCCAGCCGGTCGGCAATGGCTTCCCCCAGCCCCTCGCGCGGCAGCGGCACCACCGCGATGGCGGGGACACCCCGCGCATCGAGATCGCGCAGCGCGCCATAGAGGTTGGCGGCGGCCTCCACGAGGCTGCCGGCGGGGCTGAGATCGAGAACGAGGCCCGCCTCCGCGCTGCCCGGCGGACGGGCGCCGGCAAAGGTCAGCAGCGCCTCGCCGGGGGCCACATGGCCGGCCTCCAGCCGCACCGGGGCACGGGGGGCATAATGGGAGGCGAGCCGGCCCGGCGCCACCGGGCGCTCGGCCGCTTCAGGCGCCGCATCGGGGAGGCCGTGCCCCAGCACCCGCTCGATATCGGCGCGGGCGATGCCGCCGGGCCGCAGCAAGGCGGGATGCTCGCCGCTGCAATCGACGATGGTGGATTCCACCCCCACCGGGGTCGGCCCGGCATCGAGGATGACGTCGATCCGCCCGTCGAGATCCGCATCCACATGGGCGGCAAGGGTCGGGGAGACATGGCCGGAACGGTTGGCGCTCGGCCCCACCACGGGCCGTCCCGCCGCCGCCAGGAAGGCGCGCGCGACCGAATGGGCGGGCACCCGCAGCGCCACCGTATCGAGCCCGGCACGGGCGAGGTCGCACACCGCGCCCGTGTCCCGGCACGGCACGACGAGGGTCAGCGGCCCCGGCCAGAAGGCGCGCGCCAGCCGCAGGGCGGCCTCGCTGAACGTCCCGAGCCGGACGGCGGCGTCAAGGTCGGGCACATGGGAGATGAGCGGGTTGAAGGCCGGGCGGCCCTTGGCGGCATAGACCTGCGCCACCGCCAGCGGGTTTCCGGCATCGGCACCGAGGCCATAGACCGTCTCGGTGGGGAAGGCCACGAGCCCGCCCGCCTGCAGCACGCGCGCGGCCTCCGCCACGGCGGCGTGCGCTGCCGCCGCATCCTCGCCCGCCCCTGCGGGCAGGCAGCGGGTGTGCCGGTCGATGGTGCCGCTCGGGGTCATCGCACTCCTCACACGATCGGGTGTCATGCCGGGCTTGACGGGCCGCCCCGGTCCTTCCGAACCTGTGGTGTCGCCGTGCGCGTCCGGTTGTGGCCGAAAGGGGCATTCACGGCGGCCGCGCAGGGCCTTAAAGACCTGAGGCCTGAACAGGTCAAGCCGCGCGTGCGCCGCAGCGATCCGGCGGCGCCGAAGAATGGGAGGGAAATGCTGATGAGCTATCGTGCCCCGGTGGAGGAAACGTCCTTCTTCCTGAAGTCCTGCACCTCCCTACCGCGCCTGATGGAAGAGGGGCTGGTGGACCTGTCCTTCGACCTCGTGGACAGCATCCTGGAGGAAGCCGGCAAGTCCGCCGCCGAGGAGATCGCCCCGCTCGACCGGGCCGGCGACAAGGCGGGCAATGTGCTGAAGGACGGCCTCGTCACCACAGCGCCCGGCTGGAAGGAAGCCTATGGCGCCTGGAGCGCGGCGGGCTGGAACGGGGTGGCGGCGGAGGAAGCGTTCGGCGGCCAGCATCTGCCCTGCGCCATCACCTCGGTGCTGACCGAGTTCTGGAACAGCGCCTCCCCCGCCTTCGGCATCGGCCCGGTGCTCACCATGGGCGCCATCGAAGCGCTCACCGCCCACGGCGCCAAGGCGTTGCAGGAGACCTACCTGCCGAACCTGGTGAGCGGCACCTGGACCGGCACCATGAACCTCACCGAGCCGCAGGCCGGCTCGGACCTTGCCGCCCTGCGCGCCCGCGCGGAACGGCGGAGCGACGGCACCTATCGCCTGTTCGGCACCAAGATCTTCATTTCCTACGGCGAGCACGACATCGCCGAGAACATCATCCACCTTGTTCTCGCGCGCCTGCCGGACGCGCCCGCCGGAACGCGGGGCATCTCGCTGTTCCTGGTGCCGAAATTCCTGGTCAATTCGGACGGCACGCTCGGCGCCCGCAATGACGTGAAGGCGGTGGGGCTGGAGCACAAGCTCGGCCTGCACGGCTCGCCCACCTGCACCATGAGCTATGGCGATTCGGGCGAGGGCGCGGTGGGCTGGCTCGTGGGCGAGGAGAACAAGGGCCTCGCCTGCATGTTCACCATGATGAACAATGCCCGCCTCGCGGTGGGCGTGCAGGGCGTGGCGGTGGCGGAGCGGGCAACGCAGCGCGCGCTGGCCTTTGCCCGCGAGCGGCGGCAGGGCCGCGCGGTGGGCGCCCCGGCGGGCGAGATGAGCCCCATCATCGCCCATCCCGATGTGCGGCGCATGCTGCTGACCATGCGGGCGGAGACCGACGCCGCCCGTGCGCTCTGCCTGATGACGGCGGACGCGCTCGACCGCTCCCGCCGGCTGGCGGACCCGAACGCGCGGGCGGCGGCGCTGGCGGAGGCCAGCCTCCTCACGCCGGTGGCCAAGGCGTTCGCCACCGATGCCGGCATCAAGGTGTCCTCGCTCGGCATCCAGGTGCACGGCGGCATGGGCTATGTGGAAGAGACCGGCGCCGCACAGCATTTCCGCGATGCCCGCATCTTCTCCATTTATGAAGGCACCAACGGCATCCAGGCCATCGACCTCGTCACCCGCAAGCTGCCCATGGCTGGCGGC
>NCCY01000281.1 GCA_002279855.1 Rhizobiales bacterium 12-68-15 | reverse complement strand
TCTGTATGAGCAGGAGCCCGAGCGCTTCCGCCAGGTGCTGACCGCGCAGGCCGCCTTGCGCAATCTGCCCGGCTCCATGCTGATCCGCCACGATCTGTCAGTCGTGGAGCGGGCGCAGGTGAATTCGGGGCGCGAATTCGTCGTCCCCGCCAACATCGCCATCAATGACGCGACCCCGGACCAGCCCATTATCTATCTGCCCAACGAGGCTGATTTCGTCGGCGCGCTGGTGAAGCTGCGGGATTATGACGACCTGTACCTCTATGTGGCGCGGCCCATCGATCCGCGCGTCATCGGCTATCTGAAGACCACCCGAGAGACGCTGGCGGACTATGAGAGCCTGGAGCAGCGACGCTTCGGGGTGCAGGTGGCGTTCGCGCTGATGTACGGCGTCATCACGCTCATCGTGCTGCTCTCTGCCGTCTGGCTGGGCATCAATTTCTCCAAATGGCTGGTTGCCCCCATCCGGCGGCTGATCTCGGCGGCAAACCATGTGGCGGCGGGCAATCTGGATGTTCAGGTGCCCATCTATCGCTCCGAAGGCGACCTCGCCGCGCTGGGCGAGACCTTCAACAAGATGACCGCGGAGCTGCGCGCGCAGCATTCGGACCTGGTGCGCGCCAACACCCAGATCGACAGCCGCCGCCGCTTCACGGAAGCGGTCCTGTCAGGCGTCGGAGCGGGCGTCATCGGCCTTGATCCGGAATGGCGCATCACCATCCTTAACCGCTCCGCCGAGGCGCTGCTCGGCGTGCGCGAGAGCGAGGTGCTGGGGCGCCTGCTGACAGAGGTGGTGCCGGAGACGGCGAAGCTGCTGAAGGAGGCCGAGACCACGCGCCAGCGCGTGGTGCCCGGCCACATCACCCTGACGCGGGAGGGGCGCGACCGCATCTTCGCGGTGCGCGTCACCACCGAGCAGTCCACCGAGAGCCAGCACGGCTGGGTGGTGACGCTGGACGACATCACCGCTTTGATCCAGGCGCAGAGGACATCCGCATGGGCGGACGTGGCGCGCCGCATCGCCCATGAGATCAAGAACCCGCTCACCCCGATCCAGCTTTCGGCGGAGCGGCTGAAGCGCAAATACGGCAAGCACATCACGCAGGACCGCGAGGTGTTCGACCAGTGCACGGACACCATCATCCGGCAGGTGGGGGATATCGGGCGGATGGTGGACGAGTTCTCCTCCTTCGCCCGCATGCCCAAGCCGGTGGTGGACAGTCAGGATCTTTCGGAAACCGTGCGGCAAAGCGTCTTCCTGATGCGGGTCGGCCATCCTGCGGTCACCTTCGAGGCGGACATCCCGGGTTCTCTCCCGGCGCGGTTCGACCGCCGCCTCATTTCCCAGGCCCTGACCAACATCCTGAAAAACGCCGCCGAGGCCATTGAGGCCGTGCCGGCGGATCAACTCGGCAAGGGGCTCATCCGCATCAAGGCGGAGCGCTCCGGTGACTATCTGGTGGTGGACGTGATCGACAACGGACTTGGCCTTCCCCAGGAGAACCGCGCGCGGCTTCTGGAACCTTATGTCACCACCCGGGAAAAGGGCACGGGGCTCGGCCTCGCGATCGTGGGCAAGATCATGGAAGAGCATGGCGGGGGAATCGAACTGAACGATTCACCAGGGGGGCGCGGGGCCTGGATCCGCCTGAAGCTGCGGGCCGAAGGTCCTGTCTCCACCGAAACCGCACAGGGAGCCTGACGCCATGGCCCATGACATCCTGATCGTCGATGACGAAGCGGACATCCGGGATCTGGTGGCCGGCATCCTGGAGGATGAAGGCTATTCCGCCCGCACCGCCCGCGATGCCGACACCGCGCTCGGCGCCATTGCCGCGCGGCGCCCGAGCCTGATCTTCCTCGACATCTGGCTCCAGGGCAGCCGGCTGGACGGGCTGGAACTGCTGGACGTCATCAAGGGCGAGCATCCGGACGTGCCGGTGGTGATGATTTCCGGCCACGGCAACATCGAGACGGCGGTGGCTGCCATCAAGCGTGGCGCCTACGATTTCGTGGAGAAGCCGTTCAACGCCGACCGCGTGCTGCTGATCGCCCAGCGCGCGCTGGAAACGCTGCGCCTGCGCCGCGAGGTCAAGGAGCTCAAGCAGCACACCCCCCACAAGCTTGTGGGCCGTTCCAGCGCCATCCAGCAATTGCGGGCGACGGTAGAGCGGGTCGGCCCCACCAATTCACGCATCCTCATCGTTGGTCCCTCGGGTTCGGGCAAGGAACTGACCGCCCGCATGATCCATGCGGCCTCCACCCGCGCGCAGGGGCCGTTCGTGGTCATCAATGCCGCGGCCATCACGCCGGAGCGACTGGAATTCGAACTGTTCGGCGTCCAGCCGGGCGAGGGCCGGGAACCCCGGCGCGGCGCGCTGGAAGAGGCTCATGGCGGAACGCTGTTCCTCGACGAGATCGCCGACATGCCGCGCGAGACCCAGAACCGGGTGCTGCGCGTTCTGGTGGAGCAGACCTTCACCCGGATCGGCGGCACGGAGAAGGTGAGCGTCGATGTGCGCATCATCTCCTCCACCGGGCGCCATCTGGAGCAGGAGATTGCCGAGGGCCGGTTCCGCGAGGATCTCTATCACCGCCTCTCGGTGGTGCCGATCCGCGTGCCGCCGCTCGCCGAGCGCCGCGATGACATTCCCGAACTGGTGGACTTCTTCATCGAACTCATCTCCCAGACCACGGGCCTGCCGCGCCGGCGGATCGCGGATGATGCCATGGCGGTGCTCCAGTCCCATGACTGGCCCGGCAATGTGCGCCAGCTCCGCAACAATGTGGAACGGGTGCTGATCCTCGCCGGCGGCGATCCGGAAGCCATCGTCACCGCTTCCATGCTGCCGCCGGACGTGGGCTCGCTGGTGCCCAATCTGCCCACCGGCAATGGCGGCGAGCATCTGATGGGCCTGCCGCTGCGTGAAGCGCGCGAAGTGTTCGAGCGGGAATATCTCGCCGCGCAGATCAGCCGCTTCGGTGGCAACATCTCGCGCACGGCGGAATTCGTCGGCATGGAGCGCTCAGCCCTGCACCGCAAGCTGAAGGCGCTCGGGGTGGGCTGACCGCCGCGATCCGGCGGGCGCGGGCATATCCGGAGCCGAAGGCATGCGGATGGCGCTTCGCGTGTCGCCGGTTCCGCTCTAAGCTCGCCGCGAGGTCCGCTGGCACGAGTCGGCGGGGTCGCTGCGTCCTGTTCGGGGCGTGGCTGTTTCTGTGAAGCGTCGGGCGGGGCAGGGGGCATCGATGAAGGTCGTGATCTGCGGGGCGGGGCAGGTGGGCTACGGCATCGCCGAACGCCTTGCGGGCGAGCAGAACGACGTTTCCATCGTGGACGCCGATCCCCGGCGCATCCAGGCCGCCACCGAGCAGCTGGACGTGCGTGGCATCGTCGGGCACGGCTCCCATCCGGACGTGCTGGCACGGGCGGGCATCGAGCAGGCGGACATGCTCATCGCCGTCACCCTGTCGGACGAGGTGAACATGGTGGCCTGCCAGGTGGGCCATTCCCTGTTCAACGTGCCCACCAAGGTCGCCCGCGTGCGGGCGCAGACCTATCTCCAGCCCGAATGGCGCGAAATCTTCTCCCGCGATCACCTGCCGGTGGACGTGGTCATCTCGCCCGAGATCGAGGTGGGCGAGACCGTCCTGCGCCGGCTCTCGCTGCCGGGGGCGCTCGACACGGTTAGCTTTGCCGATGGCGCGGTGGTGGTGGCGGGCGTTCTGTGCGGCGAGGAGTGCCCGGTGGTCGGCACCCCGCTGCGCGAACTGACCCAGCTTTTCCCCGACCTGCGGGCAACGGTCGTGGCCGTGCTGCGGGCCGGCAAGCCGGTGGTGCTGAAGAGTGGCGATTCCATCGAGGTGGGCGATGTCGCCTATTTCGTCGCGGCCGCAAACCAGGTGAAGCGGACGCTCTCCATCTTCGGGCATGACGAGATTCCCGGCCAGCGCATCGTGAT
>NCCY01000280.1:4078-7559 GCA_002279855.1 Rhizobiales bacterium 12-68-15 | reverse complement strand
TGCTCCCCACCCGCCAGCGTGCGGACCTCATCCTGCGCAAGGCCGGCGACCACGAAGTGGCCGAGGTCAGCCTGCGCAAGCTGTGAAGCTGCGGCAGGCGGACCGCCCGTAAGGTAGCTGTCAGCGGGCCCGCCCTAAGGTCTCTCCATCGAAGCAACGGGCACTGCCCGGGAAATGGAGACGACAGATGACCATCCAGATCACCACCGCTTCCGCCGTGACCGACGCCGATCTCGACACCGTCCGTGGCGGCGTGAGCGCCGGGCAGATCGTCTCGGAAGTCGGCAGCGGCGCCTATAGCGGCTACAAGCTGCTCGGCAAGTTCGGCTGGCCCGGCAAGGTCGCGGGCGTGGTTGGCGGCGGGCTGGTCGGCCTCGGCACCTCGCTGCTGGGCTGAAGCCCTCGCAGCCCCAACCCGAGCCCGTGCTAGGGGCCGCGGTTGCCGCGCGGCAAAGGCGGCGGCGGGGGCATGGGGATGCCGCCGGGCAGCGGCGGCGGGGGCAGGATGCCCACCTGCCCGGTCTGGTTCATTTCGGTGAGCTGCACGGTCCAGCCGCGCTGCTCCTTGGTGTCCACCTCAAGAAAGCCGGTGCGGTCGAAGCCGCGTGCCAGGCAGTCCTGCGTGCCCCGGATGGTGAATTCCTTGTCACGCGTGCACATGAAGGCGCGCCCGGTCCATTCGCCGCCCTGGTCATAATCCACGGCGTAGAGGTAATAAAAGCGGGCCACCAGATCGCCGCGCAGCAGGGTCTCGCAGCTGTTGGCGGCGATGTTCCACCAGCCTTCGCTGGTCCAGGTGTCGTTTTCCTTGTAGCCGACCGCGACCCCGACCCGGCTCTGGGTGCGGTTGCAGAGACGGAAATCCGCCGAGGCCGACTGCACGCTCAATGGCAGCAGGCCAGCCGCGAGCGCCAACATGCAGAGAACCGCACGCGCGCGGCGGAATGGCCGGAACGCAGGAAAAGTCGGCTGGGGCGGAAATGGCAGGCGCCAGGACATCGGCAGGGTGTGTGCACTCGGCGCGGGGTGGCGTCAATGCCTTCGCCGGTTCAACGAAGGCAGGAGGGCACTGTGGCGCCCGATCCGGGCAAGAGCGAGGCGCCTCCGAAGGGAGAGGATTCGCGCGCAGCCCTTGAACACGGGGGCCCGCCTGCCCATGCTCATGATGTGACCCGAGGAGACCCAATGATCGATCCGATCCCCGCTTCCCCCGACGGTGCGCTTGAACCGGACGTGCGCGAACGGCTTGAGGCGGCGGCGTTCCGGCGGCTGGTGGCCCATCTGCGCGGGCGTACCGACGTGCAGAACATTGACCTCATGACCCTCGCCGGCTTCTGCCGCAACTGCCTGTCCAACTGGTATCTGGAGGCTGCGCAGGCCGACGGGATCCCGCTGTCCAAGGAGGAGAGCCGGGTCGCTGTCTACGGCATGAGCTATGACGAATGGAAGGCGCGCCACCAGACCGAGGCAAGCCCTGAGCAGAAGGCGGCCTTTGAGGCGACCGGCAAGCCGGAGCATTAAGTGGCGGGCACCCCCTGCGCCGCCATGAAAAGGAAACGCCGCCCGGCGGGGAAGACCCGGCTCAAGGCGGCGTGAGGTGGCGTCCCGGAAGGAAAAGGGGCGCGGAACGGGGTGGATCTAGGGGAAGAGCCTTCAGTCCTCGACGATGGCCGCCATGCGGCTGCGGTCGAGCATGATCTTGCGGGCGCCGTCGAGCCGCAAAACGCCATCCTGCTGGAGCTGGGACAGGGCGCGGGAGACGGTTTCGAGCGTGAGGCCGAGATAGTCGGCGATGTCGCGGCGGGGCATCGCCAGATCGACCTGGCCGGAGCCGCCGAGGCGCTCGTCCATGTGCGTGAGGAAGGCGGCCACACGCTCCAGCGCCGTGCGGCGGCCGAGCAGGATCATGTGTTCCTGGGCGTGGCCGAGGGTGCGCATGGTCACGTCCCAGAGCTTGCGGGCGGTGGCCACGTCGCGATTCGCCGTATCTTCGATCTGCCGACGGCGGAACAGGAGGACCGTCGTGTCCGCGACCGCCTCTGCGGTCATGCGATGGCGGGCGGCGGTCTCGAAGCCGAACAGGTCGCCGGGCAGGTGGAAGGCATCGATCTGGCGGCGGCCGTCGCTCAGCATCTTGCAGGTGCGGACGGCGCCGTGGACGACCTTGTAGACGAACTCGGCGTCCTCGCCCTCGCCGAAGATTTCTTCCTCGCGACCGTAGGAGAAGGAGGTTCCGACCAGTTCGGGGCATCCACACAGAAGCACTTCGGGAGCCGCCAGCGGGAGACCATGGAGCGACGGCATGTGCCGCGCGACGGGCAGAACTTCGTGTCTCATGGCCACCACCTCGTTGTTCGATGACGGTGACGCTATCAGTCTGGCGGCGCTTGCGAATTTCGTGATGAGCCCCTAGGGCGGTATCCGTAGGTAAGTGCCCCTACGGAGAAATACGGGGGTGCTCGCCACCTGCGGCGCGGACCGCGCTCAAAAGCATGTCCTGCGACAGCGGCTTCTCGATCAGGGCCAGCCCGACGGCGCGCGCGCGGGTGGCGATGCTCGGATCCGGATGGCCGGTCATGAGGATGACGGGCGTATCGAAATCGATCTGGCGCAGCCGGTCATAGAGGTCGAGCCCGTCCATGCCGGGCATCTTGAAATCGAGGATGAGGCATCCGGCCCTGCCGATCGGTCCCGCGCGCAGGGCATGGAGCAGTTCCGCGCCGCCCGAATAGGAAACGACGCTGTAGCCTTCGCTTTCCAGCAGGAACCGCAGCGAGTTCAACGCGCCGGGGTCATCGTCCACGATGAGAATCGGTTGCGGCTTCATGCCGGTCGGGGCTGACAAATGGCGGTCTCCCTCCGGACCGCCGCTCCGGCCCGCTCCGAATACCATCCTGCCTTCATGCGCCCGGCGTTGAGGCGGATCAATTCGGGCCATTCCTGAGGTTGAAATTCGCCTTTCGCAGGGGGCAGGGCTGCGGGGATTGCGGGGACGGGTTCTTGACGCCGCTGCCCGTAGGGGTGTCTATCCGAGCCTCAAACAGGAGTAGGCTCGTGTCGGAAGACGTGTCTGATGCCCCGGCGGGCTTTGCCAAGGAACAACTGAAGTCGTTCATCGAGCGCGTGGAGCGGCTCGAGGAAGAGAAGAAGGCCATTTCCGACGACATCAAGGATGTCTTCGCCGAGGCCAAGGCCAACGGCTTCGACGTGAAGGCGCTGCGCACCATCCTCAAGATCCGCAAGGAAGATGCCGACAAGCGGCGGGAGCATGACGCCATCGTGGAGCTGTATCTCCAAGCGCTCGGCATCCTGGTCTGACCGCGCGCCGGCCGCACACGTCGCGCCCGGAGTTTCCAGAACCCGTGCTGTCATGTCCGGCGAGAGGCCGGATGCGGCAGCACGCCGGGCGCCGCAGCGGCGCCACGCCCGCCAGCCTTCATTCGCGGTTCTGCATGTGCATGGCGAGCGCCTCCACCTTCGG
>NCCY01000280.1:0-3966 GCA_002279855.1 Rhizobiales bacterium 12-68-15 | reverse complement strand
CGCATCATGGGGTGGCCATTCTTCTCCACATAGTCCTGCGGGCCACCCAGCCAGTAGGACAGATACTCGAACAGCTTCTGCTCGCTGCCCGCAAGGCTCGGGGGGTGGATGGCGCGGCAGGCTGCGGCCTCCGGCAGGGTGTCCATCAGCTCGTAGAACCGGCGCGTCAGCCGGCGCACGCCGTCCGCCTTGCCCATCAGGGCATAGAGGGTGGTCTGGGCGCTTGCGGGGGCGGTGGCCTCGGTCATGCTGTCCTTCTTCGCGAACCGGGCAGGATCATAGCCGCGCCGCGGCGATGCGGGCTTGTTCCAGATCATCCGGCGTGTTCAGGTTGAAAAAAATGTCGGCCTCGGCGGCAAAGCCGGCGGTTTCCTCCGGCGGCAGGATGAGGGCATTGAGGGTGCCGATGAAGCGCCCCATCTTCAGGTCGCCGCGCAGCAGGGCCGGGGGAATAAGCGGCGCGATGCGCCGGGCATAGACGGCATGAAGCGGCTGGAGGCCGTAGCCGTCGCGCGGCACCGCCGCATCCCTGTCATCCAGCATGCCTGCCAGCGCGCGGATCAGGGCAGGGGAGATGAAGGGCATGTCGCAGCCGCAGACGAACACCATGTCGGTCGGCGCGTTCAGCAGCGCCGCGTGCAGTCCGCCCAGCGCGCCGTGGCCGGGCAGGGCATCGGGCACCACCCGCACGTTCCGTCCCGCATAGGGCGTCGGGTCGTTCGCCACCATCAGCACATGGCCGCAGGTTTCCGAGAGGCGCGCGAGGATGCGGTCCAGCACCGCCTCTCCCGCCACCGTCAGCAGGCCCTTGTTGGCATATCCCATGCGCCGGCCCAGCCCGCCCGCGAGCACGACGCCCGTCAGGCCCTCGATCACGTGCGCGGACATTTGCTCTCTCCACATTCGCGCGCCTGCGCCGTCATGCGCCGCGCGGCTTGGCGCGGCTGGTGGCGGGGGCGCTGGCGGGATCTTCCGGCCAGGGGTGCTTGGGATAGCGCCCGCGCATCTGCGCGCGCACATCCCGCCACGAGCCTCGCCAGAATTGCGGCAAATCGCGGGTGACCTGAATCGGGCGATGGGCGGGCGAGAGCAGGGAGAGCGTCAGCGGCACGCGCCCGCCGGCGATGGCGGGATGCCGTGTGAGGCCGAACAGTTCCTGCACGCGGACCGGCAAAACCGGCCCGTCCTCATCATAGCTGATGGGAAGGCGTGAGCCGGAGGGGGCGTCGAAATGGGTCGGCGCCTCGCTCTCCAGCCGCGCGGAGAGGTCATAGGGCAGCAGCGCCCGCAGAGCCTGCGCCAGCGTGTCCGCGCTGATCTCCGACAGTGCCGTCCGGCCTCCGAGGAAGGGCGCCAGCCAGTCCTCGATTCTGCTTTCAAGCGCGGCGTCGGAAAGATCCGGCCACGGCTCGCCCTCCGCCTTGCGCAGGAAGGCAACGCGGTCGCGCCATTGCGAGAGGGCGGAGGTCCAGGGCAGCCGCTCCAGACCCAGCGAGGCAATCCCGCGCGCCAGCCCTCGTGCCGTCGCATCGCCAGCGGGGACCGAGCGGGGGCGGTCTGCCAGGGTCAGCGCCGCCAGCCGCCTTACTTCCCGCGCGCGCATGGCCGCCGCTTCCCGGTCGAACACGATATCGACGCCGGAGGTGATGCGCGCGGCAAAGCGCCGTTCCAGTTCCGGCTCGGCCAGTTCGGTCGCGAGCGTGATGCGCGCGCCTTCCGCCCGCCCGGCCACTTCCGCCACGGCGAGATATGGCACGCGGGCGAGCGCGGCAGCGGGGTCCATCACCGCGCCCCTTCCGTTGGCGAGCAGGAAGCGTGTGCCGTCGCCCCGCGCCTTGGCGATCCGGTCGGGGAAGGCGGTGGCGAGCAGGCCGGCCACGGAGGGCGCCTCCTGACGCGGCGTGCTCCCGACGGCCCGTGCCGCCGTATCCGCCCACCGGGCGGCAAGACGGCGTGCATCCTCCGCGCGGCGGGAGCGGTCGCGGCGAAATCCGTCCAGCCGGTGGGCAAGGTCCACGCTGTCGCCGCCAAGGCCCCGTTCCACCAGAAGGGCGGCGATGTCGGCCGCGAGCGGCGCCGCCCCGGCCTTGGCGCCTTCCACCACCATGAAGGCGAGGCGCGGCGGCAAGGGCAGCCGTGCCATGTGCCGGCCGTCTGGCGTGATGGCGCCGTCCTCATCCAGCGCGCCGAGAAGGCTGAGCAGCGCCTTCGCCTCCGCCACGGCCGCGGCGGGCGGGGAATCGAGAAAGGGCAGGGCTGCGGGGTCACGCACTCCCCAGGCGGCAAGGTCGAGCACCAGGCCGGAGAGGTCTGCGGCAAGGATTTCCGGCGTTGCGAACGGCGGCAGGCTGGCGGTCTCGCCCTCGCTCCACAGGCGATAGCAGATGCCGGGCTCCGTGCGCCCGGCGCGCCCGCGTCGCTGGTCCGCCGCCGCGCGGGAGACGCGCACCGTCTCCAGCCGCGTCAGCCCCACATCCGGCTCGAAGCGCGGCACGCGGGCAAGGCCGCAATCCACCACCACCCGCACCCCCTCGATGGTGAGGCTGGTCTCGGCGATGGAGGTGGCGAGCACCACCTTGCGGCGGCCGGGCGGGGCGGGTTCCACGGCGCGGTCCTGCTCGGCGGCATCCAGCGCGCCGAAAAGCGGCACGATGTCCACGCGCGGGTCGCGGACCCGCTCGCGCAGCAGGGTTTCCGTGCGGCGGATTTCCCCCGCGCCGGGCAGGAAGGCGAGGATGGAGCCCTCTTCCGCGTCGAGCGCACGCACAATGGCATCCGCCATCTGGCGGTCGATGGGGGTGCGCGGGTCGCGCCCCAGGTGGTGCGTCTCCACCGGAAAGGCGCGGCCTTCGCTGGTGATCACCGGGGCCGGCGCGCCCTGCGCACCCAGCAGGGCGGCCACGCGCGCGCCATCAAGGGTCGCGGACATGGCGAGAAGCCGCAGATCCTCCCGCAGCCCGCCTTGCGCGTCGAGCGCCAGTGCAAGGCCGAGGTCCGCGTCCAGCGAGCGCTCATGGAACTCGTCGAACAGCACGGCGGCGATGCCCGAAAGCTCGGGGTCATCGAGCACCATCCGGGTGAACACGCCTTCCGTGACCACTTCGATGCGGGTACGCCGGGAGACTTCGGCCCGCAGGCGCACGCGGTAGCCGACGCGCTCGCCCACGCTTTCCCCCAGCGTGCGGGCCATGCGCGCGGCGGCTGCGCGGGCGGCAAGGCGGCGGGGTTCGAGAACGAGGATCTTGCGCCCCGCCACCCACGGCTCGTCCATCAGCGCCAGCGGAACGCGCGTGGTCTTGCCGGCGCCGGGCGGCGCCACCAGCACGGCACCTGTGCGCGCGGCCAGCGTCGCGCGGATGTCCGGCAGGACGGCATCGATGGGAAGGGGCGTATCGAACATCATCAGGGTGGGGCTGCGGTTCCGGCCGGTTGCCCGCTTATGCCAGAGCCGCGCGGCGGGGACGAGGGGCGCAGGGCGCCCATCCGTTGGCATCCGGGTGCAAAAGACTTAAAGCGGCAGCATGCAGTTTCCCGATCTCGTCCCCGACCTTGCCGCGCGCCTGCCGGACTTGCGCGGACGGCTGACCGCCAATGCCCCGCTGGCGCCGGCCATCTGGTTCCGCGCGGGCGGGCCGGCGCAGGTCCTGTTCGAGCCGGCGGACACCGACGACCTCGCCTATGCCCTTGGCGCCCTGCCGGCGGATCTGCCGGTGACGGTGATCGGCCTCGGCTCCAACCTGATCGTCCGAGATGGCGGCGTGCCCGGCCTGGTGGTGCGGCTCGGCAAGGCGTTTTCCGCGATCGCGGTCGAGGGCACGCGCATTCGCGCGGGCGCGGGCGCGGCGGACGTGAAGGTGGCGCGGGCGGCGGCGGAGGCCGGCCTTGGCGGCCTCTCCTTCCTGCGCGGCATTCCCGGCGCCATCGGCGGGGCGCTGCGGATGAATGGCGGCGCCTATGGCGGCGAGG
>NCCY01000279.1 GCA_002279855.1 Rhizobiales bacterium 12-68-15 | reverse complement strand
GAGATTGTGCAGGGTCCAGGCGTCCCGCTCGGCGCGGGAGCGGTTGCCGGAGAACACCTTGTCCACGGCGAGGCGGACATTTTCGTAGACGGTGAGCCAGGGCAGGAGGGAATGGTTCTGGAACACCACGGCGCGGTCCGGGCCGGGGGAATTCACCTCCCGACCGTCGAGGATCACGCCGCCCGTGGTGGCGTCGGTGAGGCCGGCGACGATGTTGAGCAGGGTGGACTTGCCGCAGCCGGAATGACCGATGATGGAGATGTATTCGCCCTTGGCGATGTCCAGCGAAACCTCCTTCAGCACCTCCGTGCTCGCGGCACCGCGGGTGAAGGTCTTGCCGATCTGGCTGAGCTGGAGATAGGCGGCGTGCGTCATGTGAGCCTCCTCAGGCCGAAGCCGTGCCACGGGTGACGATGGCGGAGATGCCGGCGACGAGGCGGTCGAGCACGAAGCCCACCACGCCGATATAGACGAGGGCGACGATGATGTCGGGCAGGCGGGAGGAGTTCCACGCATCCCAGATGAAGAAGCCGATGCCCACCCCGCCGGTCAGCATTTCCGCCGCGACGATGGCGAGCCAGGACAGGCCGACACCGATGCGCAGGCCGGTGAAGATGTAGGGCGCTGCCGAGGGCAGCATGATCTTCCAGAAGAATTCCAGCGGGTTCAGCCGCAGCACACGGGCGACATTTCGATAGTCCTGGGGGATGTTCCGGATGCCCACCGCAGTATTGATGATGACCGGCCAGATGGCGGTGATGAAGATGACGAAGATGGCCGAGGGGTTGCTGTCGCGGAACGCCGCCAGCGCCAGCGGCAGCCAGGCCAGCGGCGGCACGGTGCGCAGCATCTGGAAGATGGGATCAAGGCCGCGCATGGCCCAGATCGACTGGCCGATGAGCGCGCCCACCAGCACCCCCACCACCGCCGCAAGGCCGAAGCCCACCGCCACCCGCTGGAGCGAAACCAGAACCCGCAGGCCGAGGCCGATATCCTGCGGGCCGGCGACGAAGAAGGGATCGACGATCAGGTCCTTCGAGTCCAGCCAGATGCGGCTCGGCGGCGGCAGCGTGGCGGTGGGCCCGGCGCACAGCAGTTCCCACATCACCAGCAGCAGCGCCGTGACCACCACGGGCGGGATGACGTTCACCGCGCACCAGTGCGCCGCCGCCTTGACGCGGGCGGCGACCGGCGCGCGCGCGGGCGCGAGGCGCACCACCTCGGCGCTGGCGCGCCGGGTGGCCTGGGGCTGTTCCTTCAAGGCGGTGACGGTCATGCTTTGCTCTCCCGGATCGAGGGATCAGACTTCGACGCGCTTGATGGAGAGCGTCTTGAGATAGGCGGCGGGATCGGCCGGATCGAACACCTTGCCGTCGAAGAAGGTCTCCTTGCCGCGCGAGGGCGAGGCGGGCATGTCGGCCGCCGGCACGGAGAGGGCCTTGGCGGCCTCGCGCCACAGATCCTCGCGGTTCACCTTCGCGACGAGGGCCTTCATGTCGAGGGTGGGCTCATATTTGCCCCAGCGGATATCCTCGGTGAGGAACCAGGTGTCGTGGCTCTGGAAGGGATAGGAGGCGTGGTCCTTCCAGAACTTCATGTACTGGTCGGAGCCCTTCACCACGCGGCCGTTGCCGTAATTGATGTCGCCGATGGTGCGGCCATAGATGTCGGCGACGGGAACGTTGAACCACTGCCGCTTGCCGACGATCTCGGCCATCTCCTTCTTGTTTTCCATCTTGTCGCACCATTGCTGGGCTTCCAGCACGGCCATCAGGATGGCCTTGGTGGCGTTGGGGTTCTTGTCCACGAAGTCGGCGCGCATCCCGAGCGCCTTCTCGGGGTGGTTCTTCCAGATCTCGCCGGTGGTGCAGGCGGTGAAGCCGATGCCCTGGTTGACGAGCTGCTCGTTCCACGGCTCGCCCACGCAGAAGGCGTCCATGTTGCCCACCTTCATGTTCGCCACCATCTGCGGGGGCGGGACGACGATGGTGGAGACGTCCTTGTCCGGATCGATGCCGGCGGCGGCGAGCCAGTAGCGGATCCACAAATCGTGGGTGCCACCCGGGAAGGTCATTGCGACCTTCACTTCCTTGCCGTCCGCCTTCTTCCTGGCGAAGGCGGCTTTCAGCGCCGAGGCGTCGCTGGTGACCTTCAGGTCCTTGTATTCATTGGAGACCGAGACCGCCTGCGCATCGAGATTGAGGCGCGCCAGGATGTACATGGGGGTCGGCGCGTTGTTCTGCGTGACCTTGCCCGAGGTGATGAGATAGGGCATCGGCGAGAGGATGTGCGCGCCGTCAATGCCGTTGGCGGCGCCGCCGAGAACGAGATTGTCGCGCGTGGCGCCCCAGGAGGCCTGCTTCACCACTTCCACGTCCGGTACGCCATGCTTGGCGAACAGGCCCTTTTCCTTCGCGATCACCAGCGGGGACGCATCCATCAGCGCGATATAGCCGAGCACGGCCTTGGTGGTTTCCGGTGCCGCGGCATGGGCCGAGGGCACGCCGCCGGGGAAGATCATCCGCGCGGCATCGAACAGCGCGGCCGTGCCCAGCGCCGCCGCGCTGCCCTTCAGAAGCGCGCGGCGGGACAGGCCGGAACCGGCTTCGGCGGAGATGGGAGCACCGGACTTGGTATCGGAAGCGTCGGTCATTCTGTTCCCCTGTCTGGACGACCCTTGGACGGTGAAGGCCCGAAACGAAAAAAGCCGCGAACGCCACGACGGCCGGGGGCCATCGGGTGTCAGCGGCTTTGCTGCGGTGCCCCGTCATTGGGGCTTATGGTGGCGCGGACATCGTTGGCCACGCTTGTTTTTATCTATACAAGTTCCGTGCCATTCAGGAATTTGCGTTCAGCCCTTTGATTTCAAAATGAAATATGCGGCGCCCAATTCTTGATCGCGGCGCACGCCTGCATCATTTTGTGCCAATCATCGCTTTTGCGCTGCGCAAAGAACCAGCAACCCGGCTGTGCCGCAGGCGCCGGTAACGCGGGCGTCGCGAACCGGCAAAAAGTGCCATCCAGGTCGCAAAAAGTGCCATTGAGGGTGCGGAGCGCGAAAATAGCCTCCCCGGACCGAAAGGTTGGGGGAGTTTCCATATGAATCCGCGAATGCTTTGTGTCGCAGTCTGTTTTTCGGCCATGCCGCTGGCGGTGCAGGCGCAGGAGGCGCCAAAGGGGCTGATGCCGGCCAATGGCGTCTTCGCAGGCGCAGGTGGCGCCTGGAACGGCGCGACGTTCCCGAACCAGGACATCTATGGCTACGGGATCAGCGAGATCTATACCATCTTGCACATCCACGTCGCCGACGGGGCGGCGGCGGGCAATGCCTATCCCAAACTCGGCTCGGATTCCTCCGTGTCTCCCGTGCTGCAGCTGGGCTTCTACCGCTCGGTGGAAGGCACGCCCTGGGTCTGGGGCGCGAAGTTCTCCTACAATCAGGTGGGCGTCTCCGGCTCGCAGGAGAACGTCCTGATCCCGCAGGCGGGCGGCTATGATGGCCTCATCACGGGCACGTTCACCGGCAATTACCTGCTGCGGTCCTATGATGTGAGCCTGAACAACCAGTTCGCGCTGGTGCCGTTCCTCGGCTATTCCTTCGGCAACGGCTTCATCTATGGCGGTGCCGGCCCGACGCTCTCGCGCATCACCTCCAACATGAACGGGCTGATCGGCTTCGCCGAGCTGGACCACCGCTATGCGGTGTCGGGGGCGCCGGTGTCCTTCTCCGCCTCCAACTGGGTCTGGGGCGGCACCGCCGTGGCGGGCATCACCTATTTCTTCGCCCGCAACTGGTTCCTGGACCTGAACTATTCCTACACCGCGTCCACGACGGTCACGAACAGCTTCTCGAACCGCTTCGACACGGTCTATCCGACGGTGGAGTTCAAGGGCCTCTCGGCCGGCACCTATTCCGGCACGGTGAACAACCAGGCGCTGGCGCTGACCATCAACTACGTGTTCTGACGCGGTCAGGGCACGCTGCTCGGGGGAGGGGCGGCTGGCATTGTCGCGGCTGAGCACGAGATAGTCGGGATGCACCCGCAGCGCGCCGCCGGGGGCGGTCTGAAGCCGGCCGTCCAGCGTCCGTCTGAGGATGTCGGCCGGCAGGTTGAGGTGGCGCGGCTCGCCCAGCAGGCGGGCAAGGTCTTCGTGGCTCGCCGGGTCTTCGCACCAGCGGGCGGCGGCATGCAGCGCGCGCACCAGCCGGCGCAGCACGTCCGGCTCTGTATTGGCGAAGCGGGCATGGACGCCCAGCACCTTCTCCGGCACCCAGCCGAACAGTTCCGCGCCGAGCACCGCGATGCGGCCCACGTCCGCATCGACAGCCACGCTGTTCCACGGGCTGCCCACGGAGAAGCCGTGGATCAGCCCGTTGCGCAGGCTTTCCGCCATGAAAGGCGGCGGGATGACCACGAGCCGCACGTCCCGGTCTGGATCGACGCCGCCGGCGGTGAGGAAGTGGCGGATGAGATAGGTGTGGGTGGAGAAGGCATAGACCGCCGCGAAGGTCAGCGGATCGCGCCCTTCCGCCTTGCGCGCCAGCACCACCTTGCCCAGCGCCCGCGCCGCGCCGAGGCCGGTGGCGAGGTCCTCGCCGGTCTCGCCCATGGCGTCATAGACATCCTTCGCGATGGTGATGGCGCTGCCATTGAGGTTGAGCGCGAACGGCACCACCAGCGGCACCCGCACATGGCCGAGCCCGAGCGAGGAGGCGATGGCAAGCGGCCCCAGCATGTGGGCGCCGTCGAGCAGGCCCACATTCACCTTGTCGCGGATATTGGCCCAGGACACTTCCCGGTGCAGGTCGATCTCGATGCCCTCGGCCATGGCGAAGCCGCGCTCGGCGCAGGCGATCAGCACGGCGGCATCGGTGAGGGGAATGAACCCCATGGCGAGGCGTCTCATCGCAGAAGCTCCGCGGCAGTGATGATGGACTGGGCGATTTCCACGAGCCGCTTCTTCTCGTTCATGGCGGTGCGACGGATGAGGCCGTAGGCGGTCTGCTCGTCGATGTTGCGCGCCTTCATCAGGATGAGCTTGGCGCGATCGAGCAGCTTGCGCTCCTCAAGCTGGCTGCGCGCCTCCTCCAGTTCCGCCTTGAGGCGGGCGAAGGCGCGATAGCGGGAGATGGTGGTTTCGAGGATCGGCTTCACCCGGTCCTTGCGCAGGCCGTCCACC
>NCCY01000278.1 GCA_002279855.1 Rhizobiales bacterium 12-68-15 | reverse complement strand
TCCATGGCGCGCCTCTCCCCGTTCCTGCCGCTGATCGGCGGCGGGGCGACACGCTTCCAGCCCATCTTCGTGGCCGACGTGGCCGCCGTTGTTCAGCGGGCTGTCGAAGGCCAGGCGAAATCCGGCACCGTTTATGAACTGGGCGGGCCTGAAATCCGTACCTTCCGGGAACTGATGGAGCTGATGCTGCGCGAGATCGGCGCAAAGCGGCTTCTGGTGGACCTGCCGTTCGGCATCGCCGACCTTCAGGCCCGCATCCTCGAAAAGCTGCCGAAGGCGCTCCTCACGCGCGATCAGGTGGCCATGCTGAAGATCGACAATGTGGTCAGCGAACAGGCGATCACGGAAGGCCGCACCCTGCAGGGGCTGGGCATCGCGCCCGCTGCCATGGCGAGCGTGCTGCCGAGCTATCTTTGGCGATTCCGCAAGGCGGGGCAGTTCACCCGCGTTGAGACCTGAGCGCGGCCGCCTGTGCAGGGCCTGCCGCGCCAGCGGCGGGTCCGGGCGCGGCGCGCGGACCTTGCCGGTGAACCGGACCTGGAACCGCCGCCGGAGCATGGGATGAGCCTCGACATCAAGATTTGCGGCGTCAACACGCCGGAAGCCCTGGAGGCCGCGCTCGCCGCGCGCGCCGACATGGTGGGCTTCGTGTCGTTTGCCCGCAGCCCGCGCCATCTGTCGCCCGCCGCCATGGCGGCGCTGGGCGCGCAGGTGGCCGGCAGGGCGCGCAAGGTTCTGCTCACGGTGGATGCTTCCGATGCGGAGCTGGAGGCGCTGGTCGCGGCCCTGCGGCCGGACCTCCTGCAACTGCATGGCGAGGAGAGCCCGGAGCGGGTGGCGCAGGTGCGCGCGCACTTCGGCGTGCCGGTGATGAAGGCCATTTCCATCCGCACGGCGCAGGATCTTGCCGCCGTGCCGGCCTATGCGGCGGTCAGCGATCGTCTTCTCTTCGATGCCAAGCCCCAGCCCGGCGCCGTGTTGCCGGGCGGAAACGGGATCGTGTTCGACTGGAGCCTGCTGCGCGGCCTTGACCCGGGCCGGCCCGTCATGCTTTCGGGTGGGCTCGATCCGACCAATGTCGCGCAGGCGATCGCCAGCGTTCCCCTCGACGGGGTGGATGTGTCTTCCGGCGTGGAAAGCGCGCCCGGCGTGAAAGCGCCCGAGAAGATCGCCGCCTTCGTCGAGGCCGCCCGCGCCGCCCGCTTGTCCTGACATCTCGTGAAAAAGGCAGAAGCCGTGAACGTCCTGAACTCCTATCGAACCGGCCCGGACGAGCGGGGTCACTTCGGCATTCACGGCGGGCGTTTCGTCGCCGAGACCCTGATGCCGAACATCCTCGCGCTTGAGGAGGCCTACAATGCCGCGCGGGTCGATCCCGAATTCGCGCGGGAGATGGACGGCTATCTCGCCCATTATGTGGGCCGCCCCTCGGCGCTCTATTATGCCGAGCGCCTCACCGAGCATCTGGGTGGCGCCAAGATCTACCTGAAGCGCGAGGAGCTGAACCACACCGGCTCCCACAAGGTGAACAACGTGCTCGGCCAGATCCTGCTCGCCCGCCGCATGGGCAAGGAGCGGATCATCGCCGAGACCGGCGCCGGCCAGCATGGCGTCGCCGCCGCCACCCTGTGCGCGCGGTTCGGCCTGAAGTGCATCGTCTATATGGGCGCGGTGGACGTGGAGCGGCAGAAGCCCAACGTGTTCCGCATGAACATGCTGGGCGCCGAGGTGGTGCCGGTCCAGTCCGGCTCGCGCACCCTCAAGGACGCCATGAACGAGGCGCTGCGGGACTGGGTGACCAACGTCCACGACACCTTCTACTGCATCGGCACGGTGGCGGGGCCGCATCCCTATCCGGCCATGGTGCGCGATTTCCAGTCCATCATCGGCCGCGAGACCCGCGCGCAGCTTCTGGAGATGGAAGGCCGCGGGCCGGACAGCCTGATCGCGGCGGTGGGCGGCGGCTCCAATGCGCTCGGCCTGTTCCACGAGTTCCTGGACGATCCCGAGGTGGAAATCTTCGGCGTGGAAGCGGCCGGTCGCGGCGTCTCGTCCGGCGAGCATGCCGCCTCCATCACCGGCGGCCGGCCCGGCGTTCTCCATGGCAACCGCACCTATCTGCTGATGGACGGCGACGGCCAGATCAGCGAGGCGCATTCCATCTCCGCCGGTCTCGATTATCCCGGCATCGGTCCCGAGCATTCCTATCTTCATGATGTCGGGCGGGTGACCTACCTGCCCTGCACCGATGACGAGGCGCTGGAGGGGTTCCAGCTTCTCGCCAAGCTGGAGGGCATCATTCCGGCACTGGAATGCGCCCATGCGATCGGTAAGGTGATGGAGATCGCGCCCGGCAAGCCGAAGGACCACATCATGGTCGTCAGCCTGTCGGGGCGCGGCGACAAGGACATCTTCACCGTGGCCGAGCATCTCGGGGGGCGCCTATGAAGACCTATCTGGCAGGACTTGCGCTTTTGGCATCCATCGGGCCGGCTCTGGCGAGCCCGGCCTATCTGAAGCTGTCCTATGGCGCGGTCGGCACCGATCCGGCCGGCGCCTTCGTGAGCGTTCAGGTCCAGAATGCCGGCACCATCATGCTGAGCCAGATCGTCGTCTCCTGCGATTTCTTCGCCGGGAAGAAGAAGGTCGGCACGTCCTCCACCACCCTGTTCTCCTCCTTCCCCGGCATCACCGGGCAGGATCAGGTGCGCCTGATGGGGGCTGGCAACGCCACCACCGCCACCTGCGCCATCACCAGCCCGGCCAGCTAGAGCCGGGCACGCCCATGGCGGGGGCATGGCGGTTTATCCCGCAGGCCCCTGCGGCGCCCGGCCCATTTGCCTCCGCTTCCAAGAGCGGCGGGGGCGACAGGCTTTCCCTCCCGTCGAGAC
Organism: Rhizobiales bacterium 12-68-15; assembly: GCA_002279855.1. Classification (GTDB taxonomy): domain Bacteria; phylum Pseudomonadota; class Alphaproteobacteria; order Rhizobiales; family Xanthobacteraceae; genus Aquabacter. The sequence goes on along the minus strand of NCCY01000278.1, from coordinate 2,698 downwards.
TGGACTAGACAGCCGGCATGACACGCATCGCCACCCGTTTCGCCGCCCTTGCCACCGAAGGCCGCCCCGGCCTCGTGACCTTCATCACTGCCGGCGATCCGGATGGCGCGACATCGCTTGCCATCCTGAAGGCGCTGCCGGAAGCGGGTGCGGACGTGATCGAGCTGGGGGTTCCCTTCACCGATCCCATGGCGGACGGTCCGGCCATCCAGGCGGCGGGCCTGCGCGCGCTGCGCAACGGCCAGACGCTCGCCCGCACCCTTGAGATGGTCCGCGCGTTCCGCGCCGGCGACGATGCCACGCCCATCATCCTCATGGGCTATTACAACCCGATCTATATCTACGGCGTGGAGCGCTTCCTTGGGGATGCCCGCGCCGCCGGCGTGGACGGCCTCATCGTGGTGGACCTGCCGCCGGAAGAGGATGACGAGCTATGCTTGCCGGCGCTGGCGGCCGGGCTGGACTTCATCCGCCTCGCCACGCCCACCACTGACGAGAAGCGCCTGCCGGCGGTGCTGCGGCATACGGCGGGCTTCGTCTATTATGTGTCCATCACCGGCATCACCGGCTCGGCGACGCCCGATGCCACGCTGGTCTCGCAGGCCGTCACGCGCATCAAGAAGCACACGGACCTGCCGGTGGCGGTGGGGTTCGGCGTGAGGACGCCGGAGCAGGCCCGCGCCATTGCCGCCGGTGCCGATGCGGTGGTGGTGGGGTCGGCGCTGGTCGAGGCGGTGCGGACTTCGCTTGATGCCGAGGGTGCGGCCACGCCGCAGACGACAGAGACGGTTCTCTCGCTGGTGCGCGATCTCTCTGCCGCCGTGCGCACCGTCAAGCGCCAGAGCGCCGCCTGACACGGCGCGCACGCCGGTCATCCCTGGATGACCGGCTGGTTGGAAAACGCCGTCCCGCGTGACCTCTAGCGGCATGGCAACTAACCACGCGGAACGTGTGGCTCTCGTCGTCTTCCTTCACCGACACATATTCGCCGATCACGAAGCGCTCCGCATTGAAGCGGAAGCCGGCCTCGTCATCATCGGTGCCGAAAATATCGTAGCGGAAGGCCCAGCTTCCGCCGGGCCGGCGCACGAGGTGGCCGATCTCGTCCGCCTCATCGGGGCGGAAGCGCACCACGCGGCAGACTTCGCGATGCTTCGCCCACAGCTCGGGCTCGATCTGGCCGTTCACGTCGAGCGGGGCGACGAACCTGTAGCCGAAATCGCGCGCGCCAGCGGGATGATCCTTCTCGCGGGCGAGTTCCAGCCGGATTTCGCGGAAATCCTGGGGCAGATGGGCCATGGGTCCTCCTGGGACATCTCTTGGGCCGAGCACGGCAGGCGCCCGGCAAAACTCTGATCTCACGGCCTATTCATGGCCCGCTGTACGGCGCAGGGCGAGGTCGGAGCGGCCCCTAGGGTAACGCCCGGAGTGCAAATTAATCCAGTGCAATGCATAATTGGATTGGGGCTTGTGTTAGACTAAAGTTGATTAAGGCCCGTCTGGATTGACAGGCGGCGCCCGAGGGGGGCGGAACGGGCCGATGCTGGAGCCTGGCACCTGAAGCAGCGGTCACGACCGATGTGAAAGCGGGCGCCGATCCGGGGTTCAGCGTGAGGATCCGGGTTCGAGGCCGCACGCCGCAGCGGCGGTGCGGATCTGAGTAACCTTGGCGCGGCGACGGGTGTCGGCCGCATGGCGGGCGGGTTCGAGAGCAGGGGTGCCCTGCGGACCAGCCGAACAGGAGACCGCGACATGACCACTCCCTTCCAGTCCCCGTTCCAGTTCTGGGCCGACGCCTGGACCAAGATGGCCCCGCAGCAGTCCGCAGGCGCCACGACCAATCCTTTCGCGAGCAATCCCTTCGCCAGCAATCCGTGGATGACCAATCTGCTTGCCGCCAATCCCTGGGCGTCCGCCTTCGGGGGCAACGGGGCAGGGGCGTCTCCGTTCGGATCCTCTCCCCTCGCTTCGGCGCCGTGGCTGCAGGCCTGGACGAAGGCCATGGCGCCGCAGGCCGCCGGCACGGGCGTCGGGCCCGTGGACCCCATGAGCGCGCTCAAGCTGCTGTGGGTGGACCTTCCGGTGGAAGTGGCTACCCGCCTCCAGCGCTTTGCCTCCGAGCGGGCGCAGGACCAGATGCGCCTGATGACCGAACTGGCGGCGGAGGAGGGCAATGTGAACCCGCTCATGCGCCATGCGGCCTTCATGCAGCAGGCGAGCCTCGCCTGGAGCACGGAAGTGATGGAGATCATGGAACTGTATCAGGAACGCCTCCTGAACACGGACCGTGCCCCCTCCGAGGCGCCGATCCACTATCCCAAGGCCGCGTGACGCGGCCGGTCGGGCGGGGCGCCGGAAGGCCCTGACGACCATAAGGCTCTGACCATAAGGTCCTCACCAACGCCCCACGGATCCGGTCCGTGGGGCGTTGGTCTTTGTCAGACCTGCTTGGGCGCCGGCCGGTTGCGCGCCGCCGAGACGCTGCTTCCTGCCGAGGCCGCAACGATCAGGGCAATGGCAAGGCCCTGCATCGCAGTCAGCCGTTCATCCAGCAGGATGAGGCCGAACAGGGCGCCGAACATCGGCTCCCCGCTCAAAAGGATGCTGAAGGTCTGGGCCGGCAGCCGCTTCAGCGAGATCATTTCCAGCGAATAGGGGATCGCGCTCGACAGCAGGGCGACGAGGGCCGCGACGGGCA
>NCCY01000277.1:4045-6796 GCA_002279855.1 Rhizobiales bacterium 12-68-15 | reverse complement strand
GGGGGCGTTCGACATCGCCATGACGGCGGTGGACAATATCGTCGCCTATGTGGAAGGGCAGGGCGAGGCGCCGATCGGCCCGCAGCCGGACTTCGTCGCCTTCATGGGCAGCGACAACGGCTTCCTCAGCCTCGTCACCCAGCCCGCCTTCGCCGATGTGGCCGCGCTGCGCGGCACGACGCTGTCGGTGGATGCCATGACCACGGGCTATGCCTTCGTGCTGTTCGACATCCTGCGCCGCTCGGGCATCGGGCTTGAGGATTGCACGCTGGTGCGGGTGGGCGGGATGATCCAGCGCTACCGCAGCCTGCTGGCCGGCAACGAGGTCGGCACGCTGCTGTCGGCGCCCTACAACCTCATCGCGCAGGGCGAGGGGCTCAAGGAACTGGTGAAGGCCCATGCGGTGATCGGGGCCTATCAGGGCAATGTGGCGGCCACCCGCCGCCCCTGGCTCGCCGCCAACCGCGAGAAGGCGCAGGCCTATGTGGCGGGCTATCGCGCCGCCATCGCCTGGCTGGTGGACCCGGCCAACCGGGACGCGGCCATCGCCGTGCTGCGCCGCAACCTGCCTGACATGACCGCCGAGGTGGCGGAAGGCAGCTATCGCGAGCTGCTCGACCCCGCCCACGGCTTCTATCGCGACTGCAGGATCGACATGGCGGGCCTCGAATGCGTCCTCGATCTGCGCAGCCGCTATGCCGAGCCGCGCAAGAGCCTGACCGACCCGCTGAAATATTGCGACCTCAGCCTCCAGTGAGAAAGCTGCGGGCGGGCGCGCCGGGGCTCAGTGCGTGCCCCACACCCGCAGCATGAAGTCGGTGAACACGCCGACCGTCGGCGAGCGCAGCGGCGTCGTCCAGGCGGCGCAGGTGACGAGCTTTTCCGGCAGGTCCTCCAGATCGCGGATGATGACCCCGCGCCGCTGGAGGTTGCGCACGCAGCTGGCATAGACCGACACGCCCGCCCCCGCCGCCACCAGACCGAAAATGCCTTCCGAGGAGGACGGCTCCTGCGCGATGCGCGGGGTGAAGCCGGCGCGGTGGCAGAGCGAAAAGAAGGCGTTGCGGAACGCCCCCCAGTTCTCGCCGGAGCCGAGCACGAAGGGCTGGTCCGCGAGGTCCGTCAGCTTGAGATGGCGGGCATTGGAGAGCGGGTGCGTCATGGGCAGCAGCACCACGTAGCGATTGTCGTCGAACGTGTAGCTGGCAATCCCCGGCTGCTCGAACGGGCCGATCATGAAGCCGATATCGATGCGGTCCGCCAGCAGCGCCTCCTGCTGCCTCAGGGTTGGGATGAAGGTGAGTTCCAGGCGGATCTCGGGCCGGTAGCGGCTGAAGGCGCTGAGAAACTCCGGCAGGCGGCCATTGATGGCGAAGTCCATGTAGCCGATGCGCAGCACGCCCGCCTCGCCGGTGGCGGTGCGCCGCGCCGTGGTCACCGCCCGCTCCAGCCGCTCCAAAGCGGCGCGTCCGTCCGCGAGGAAGGCCTTGCCCGCTTCGGTGAGTTCCACCGAGCGCGTGGTGCGCGCCAGCAGCGGCACACCCACCTCCTGCTCAAGCTCGCGGATCAGGCGGCTCATGGCCGGCTGGGTGATGAAGGCGCGCGCGGCCGCGCGGCTGAAGTGCAGCTCCTCCGCCAGAAGGATGAAGCAGCGGACGTGCCGCAGGTCGAAGCGCAGGGAGGTATTCATATCGGAAACCGCATCAATCCGACCCAAATTAGAATTTCTCCCCTCATAGGACATCGCTCACTCTGGTCTCGCAAGCCTTCCGTGAGGAGGCCCGAAACCAGCAGGAGATGACGGCTATGGCATTCGAGGAAGACCTCGAAGCGACGCTGACGCGTGCCTTCGAGCAGGCGACATCGCTGTATCAGGGACGCGGCTTCCAGCGGCGGGTGGGCTTCGGCCGGCGCCCGGCGCTCATCAATGTGGATCTCGCCAATGCCTGGACCCGTCCGGGCAATCCGTTCACCTGCGAGAAGATCGACGACCAGATCATTCCCGGTGTCCAGGCGCTGCTCGCGGCCTGCCGCCGCAACGGCCATCCGGTGGTGCATGTGACCACCTGCTATCAGGTGACCGACGAGACCGTGGCGGCCACCGACATGGGTCTCTGGCACCACAAGATCCCGATCGAGGTGGTGGCGCAGGACAATCCCGAACTCTGGGCCATCGACAGCCGCATCGAGCCGGTGAAGGGTGAGCAGGTGCTCATCAAGAAGCGCGCCTCCGCCTTCCACGGCACCTATCTCGCCGGCTTCCTGCGGGCGAACAACGTGGACACCATCCTGGTCACCGGCGTCACCGCCTCGGCCTGCGTGCGCACCACCCTGTGCGACGGGCTGGCCGAAGGCTTCCGCACCATCGCGGTGAAGGAATGCATCGGCGACCGGGTGCCCGGTGCCGTGGCGTGGAACCTGTTCGACATCGACGCCAAGTTCGCGGACGTGGAGCCGCTCGAACGCTGCATTGCCTATCTGGACGAGGTCGGCGCCAAAGCCCGCGCAGCGGCCTGATCTTCCGGTCTGATCGCCCCTCGGGGCACAAGCCGGGACGCGCGACGCCCCGGCCTCAAATCAAAAGACAAACCAGATTCCAGAGGCGGACATGAAGAAGAGCTTTGCATCCCTTTCGGGTGCGCCGTCCCGGCGTGCCATCCTCGGGGCCATGGGCGCGGGCGCGCTCGCGGTCTCCCTGCCACCGCTTGCCCGTGCCCAGGAAGGCACCCTCACCGTCTCCAACTGGGGCGG
>NCCY01000277.1:0-4017 GCA_002279855.1 Rhizobiales bacterium 12-68-15 | reverse complement strand
GCGCAGGAAGTCCTCGCCAATATCGACTTCGCCAAGGTGCCGAACTATGCGGACGTGGTGCCGGCGCTGAAGTCGCGGCCCTTCTTCGTGCCGTGGCTCTATAGCGGCGTCACCATTATCTATGACAAGAACAAGGTGCCCAATCCGCCGAAATCCTATGCGGAACTGTGGGACAAGAAGTGGGCCGGAAAGATCGGCCTCACCAACCAGCTTTACTTCAACTACATCATGATGGCGGGCCTGCTGGATGGCGGCAACGTCACCAATACGGAGAAGGGCAAGGAGCGCCTGATCCAGCTGAAGGAGCTGACCCAGCCGCGCATCTATGCCGCCCACCAGCAGCTTGCCGCCGGCCTCGTCAATGGCGAGGTGGACATTGCGGTGAACTACAAGGCGCGCGGCCTGCAATGGGCCAATGACGGCGCCCCGCTCGCCATCCAGTATCCTTCCGAAGGCGCCATCGCCGTCATGTTCGGCGCGTGCCTGCCGAACAAGGCGCCGAGCCCGGACCTCTCGAACATCTATTTCAACGCCATGCTCGACCCCAAGGCCATGGCGGGGCTGGCCGGCGCCAGCTTCTATGCCCCGGCCAATGCCAAGGCCGACCTCTCTCCCGACCTGAAGGCCAAGATCGACTTCACGGCGGCGGAGGCAGCCGCGCTGAAGTTCCCCGATTACGGCCACGTGGCCAAGAGCACGGCCGAATGGCTCGAATGGTGGAACAAGAACATCGCCACCCGCTGAGGCCGGCGCCCATGACCGGCTCCTCGTCTCCTCCGTCGCCGGCCCTGACCCTTCCCGCGCCCCGTGCGCGGGGAGGGTGGCGGCTTCCGCCGGCCTTCGGGCTGGCAACGCCGGCCACCCTGTTCGTGCTCATCGCGCTGATCGGGCCGCTGCTGCTGATGTTCCGCTATTCGCTGAACCGCTTCGTGCCGGGGCAGATGATGGTGGAGGCGCTGACGCTGGCCAATTACGCCAAGTTCTTCGGCGACAGCTTCTATCAGGAGGTGCTGGGCACCACGGTCTGGGTCTCGGCGCTCTCCACCCTGCTGTGCCTGGTGGCGGGATTTCCCGTCGCCTATTTCCTGGTGCGGCAGGCGAGCCCGGTCTGGAAGGGGCGGCTTCTGCTGCTGGTCATCCTGCCGCTGCTCATGGGCAATGCGGTGCGCACCGCCGCATGGATGGTCATTCTGGGCGACAAGGGGCTGTTCAATGCCGTGATCGGTGTTATCGGCATCTCCCCGGTGAAGCTCATGTACACCCCGACGGCGGTGGTGATCGGCCTCGTCTCCGTGCTGCTGCCCTTCATGATCGTGACGCTCCAGAGCGTGCTGGAGGGCATCGACGCCAATCTGGAATCCGCCGCCGCCAGCCTCGGGGCCGGGCATCTCACCACGCTCTGGCGGGTGGTGCTGCCGCTGGCGCTGCCGGGCATCCTCGCCGGCACCCTGCTGTGCTTCATCCTCAGCATGAATGCCTATGCCCCCCCGGTCCTGATCGGCGGGCCGAGCTTCCACATGATGGCGCCCACCGTCTACCAGCAGGTGGCGAAAGCCATGAACTGGCCGTTCGGCGCGGCGCTCGCCTTTGTCCTGATGGCGGTGACGCTGGTGCTCACCACCTCCGCCAACATCCTGGTGCAGCGCCGCTACCGGCGCTGGAGCGAGTGAGGAAAGCGCCATGGGCCTCGTCTCCATCAATCGCATCTATGCGGCGATCAGCGCCGTGGTGATGGCCTTCGTGCTGCTGCCGCTGGTGGCGGTGGTGTGGGTGAGCTTCTTCTCGAACCGCATCCTCTCCTTCCCCGCCACCGGCTACACCTTCGACTGGTATGTGCGGGCGTGGGCGCAGGATTCCTTCCGCAACGGCTTCATCACCAGCGTGGAGACCGCGCTGGTGGCGGTGGTGATATCGCTGGTGCTTGGGGTGCCCGCCAGCCTTGCCCTGGTGCGCTATCGCTTTCCCGGACGCGACGCCATCCAGACCCTGCTGCTCTCGCCCATGGTGGTGCCGGGCATTGTCGGTGGCGCGGCCCTGTTCATGGCCTTCATCGAACTGGAGATCATCCTGGACATGGACATTTCCGGCTCGCTGCCGGGCCTGTTCATCGCCCACGGCCTGATCGCGCTGCCCTGGACCATCCGCCTCGTCACCGCCGCGCTGGTGGGCATGAGCCCCTCCTACGAGGAGGCGGCGCAGAGCCTCGGGGCGGGGCGGATCACCACCTTCTTCCGCGTGACGCTGCCCATCATCAAGCCGGGCATCGTCGCGGCGGCGCTGTTCTCCTTCGTCATCTCCTTCATCGATCTGGAGAAGTCGATCTTCCTGGTGGGGCCGGGGCGCACCACGCTGCAGATCGCGCTGGTCTCCTATCTGGAATGGAACCTCGATTCCACGGTGGCGGCGGTGGCCACCGTGCAGATCCTCATCATCGGCGTGCTGCTGGTCGCGAGCGACCGCTACGCGAAACTCTCGCGCGCCTTCTGAACCCTCTGCGAACCAAGGGTAAATCCATGTCCGAGGTGGTCCTGCAATCCATCGTCAAGCGCTACGAGGCGGTGCCGGCGGTCGACAATATCTCCCTGTCCATCGGGGAGGGGGAACTGGTCGCCCTGCTCGGCCCCTCCGGCTGCGGCAAGACCACGACGCTGCGCATGATCGGCGGCTTCATCCCCGTCACCGAGGGGCGCATTCTCGTCGGCGGGCGGGATGTCACCCACCTTCCGCCCAACAAGCGCAACATGGGCTTCGGCTTCCAGAACTACGCCCTGTTTCCCCACATGAGCGTCGGCGAGAACGTCGCCTTCGGGCTCCAGATGCGCAAGGTCTCGCGTGCCGACATCGCCCGGCGGGTGAAGATCGCGCTCGACCGGGTGAAGCTGGCGCACCTCTCCGACCGCCTGCCCAAGCAACTGTCCGGCGGCCAGCAGCAGCGCGTGGCGCTCGCCCGCGCGCTGGTGATCGAGCCGGACGTGCTGCTGCTGGACGAGCCGCTGTCCAATCTCGACGCGCAATTGCGCAACGAGATGAAGCTGGAAATCCGCCGCATCCAGCAGCAGCTGGGCATCACCACCATCTTCGTCACCCACGACCAGGACGAGGCGCTCTCCATCGCGGACACCGTCGTGCTGATGCGCGCCGGCCGCATCGAGCAGCAGGGCGCCCCCGACGACCTGTTCGAGCGTCCGGCCTCCCATTTCGCCGCCGAGTTCATGGGGGTCACCAATCTGCTGCCGGGCGAGGTGGCCGGTTCCGACCGCTTCCGGCTGAAGGGCGGCGACACCATCCTCGTGCCCGTCGCGGGCCGGGCCGGTCCCCACGCCTTCGCCATCCGCCCCGAGCGGCTGGAGATCGACGGGGAGGCTTCCGCCGCCAACACCCTCTCCGCCGAGGTGGAGATCGCCACCTATCGCGGCCTCGTCATCGACTATCGCGTGAAGACCCCCTCCGGCCTCTGCCTCACCGCCCGACGGCCCTCGCCCGCCGCCGGCGGCCCGGCCCCGCTCCCCGTGGGGCGGCCCGTCCGGGTCTCCTTCGCGCCGGAGGCCGGCACGCTCGTGCCCATGTGACCGCGCGCCCGAACATTCCAGACCTGTCCTTTTTCATCCCAAGGAAGACCCCCGTGTCCGACCTCCACGACAAGCTCATCGTCATCGACGGCCTCATCATTTCCGACTTCAACCGCGCCGTGTTCGAGGACATGCGCAAGGGCGGCCTGACCGCCGCCAACTGCACATGCAGTGTCTGGGAGAATTTCACCGAGACGATGAAGAACATCGCCGGATGGAAGAAGAACTTCCAGACCCATGCTGATCTCATCTCGCAGGTCTACATCGCCGACGACATCCTGAAGGCCAAGCGCGAGGGCAAGACCGGCATCATCCTCGGCTGGCAGAATACGTCCGCCATCGAGGACAGGATCGAATATCTCGAACTGTTCCATGAACTGGGCATCCGCATCATCCAGATGACCTACAATACCCAGAACTGGGTGGGCTCCGGCTGCTATGAAAGCCG
>NCCY01000276.1 GCA_002279855.1 Rhizobiales bacterium 12-68-15 | reverse complement strand
GCGCTGCGCTATTCGGCGTGGAAATCCGTGGTGGCGTTCGGGATCACCGAATTCATCCTCGCCGGCCTGATCATTTCCGACTGGCCCATTCCGCGCGACAAGAACATCCCGTTCTGCGTCAGCCTCAGCCTGCTGTTTTCCGGCTGGGTGCTGCTGCGCATGAGCCTGATGCTGAAGAATCTGGAGCCGGAAGTGGCCATCCTCGCCCTGCCCATGTTCGGGCAGCGGGAATGGTATGACAACGCGCCGGTCCTGATCGCGAGCGGTCCGGAAGAGAAGCCGACGGCGCCGCTGACGGTGCGGGTCTGGACCCCGGTGGGCTCGGCGGACGTCTCCGCGCGGCGCCCGCTGCTGGACCGCTACATCGCGGCCGTGGACAAAAACGGCGTCATCTCCACCGGCCATGCGGCGCTGGAGGCGCCGGGCGTCTATATCAGCCATTATCCCGCGCTGGAGATCGACCGCAGCTCCGGCGACTTCATGGCCATGTTCCGCGCCACCAAGGAGAATGACCTGGTGGGCCGGTTCCAGCCCTCCTATGCGGAGGAATCCGCCGGCTGGTGCGAGGCGGACGCCAATGTCGCCTTCCACAATTACAGCCTGCGGCGGCTGCGGGCCTTCTGGGCCGGCTACCGGCAGGACAACACCTACAACCTCACCAACCGCAACTGCTCGGTCGCGGTGGCCTCCGCCCTTGATGCAGCGCTCGAAGGCGCCATGGCCACCAACTATCCGTGGGCGCGCCTCGTCCACCTCATGTGCAACCCCGATCTCTGGGTCGCCGTCATGCTGCGCCAGCGGGCGGAGACCATGACGTGGACGCCGGGTTACGCCCTCGATTATGCCCGCGCCCTGCACCGGATAGTGGAACGGCAGGATCTGACCTGGGCCCAGCGCCTCAAGGGCGCGCTCCACATGTTCAAGCGCACGCTCGCCCGCAAGGATGCGGCGCGCGACAACCTCACGCCCCCATCCACGGAGCCCGCCTCGTGACCACCGCCGCGCCCGCCACCGGCTCCAACCTTCTCGCACGCGGGGCGGTCATCGCCACCGCGATGATGTTCGGCCTCACCTACAGCCTCAGCGCGGCGCTGATCGCGCTCGATCTGGCCGAGCGCGGGCTGAGCGAGGCCGCCATCGGCGCCAATGCCGCCATGCATGCGCTGGGCATTCTCGCCACCGCCATGGTGCTGCCCCGCGTGGTCGCCGCCTTCGGCGTGCGGCCGCTCATCCTCGGGGCGCTGGGGCTTGCCGCCCTGACGCTGGTGGGCTTCCCGCTCATGCCGCTGGTCTGGCTGTGGTTCCCGCTGCGCTTCATCCTCGGCATCGCCTCCGAAACGCTGTTCGTCCTCTCCGAAACCTGGATCAACAGCCTCAGCACCGAGGAAACCCGCGCCCGCGCCATGGCCACCTACACGGCCGCTTTGTCGGTGGGCTTCGCGCTCGGACCGCTGATCCTGTCCATCATCGGCACGGCGGGCGCCCTTCCCTATCTGATCGGCGCGGGCCTCGCGCTGTTCTCGGCCCTGTTCGTGGCCTCGCCGCGCATCGAGGCGCCGGTCTTCGACAAGCCGTCGCACTCCAATCCGATCCATTACATGCGGCTCGCGCCGCTGGCGCTCTCCGCCACCCTGCTCAATGCGGGGCTGGAAGCGGCCGGCCTGTCCTTCCTCGCCATTTATGCGGTGAATGTGGGCTGGAGCGAAGGCGATGCCACCCGCCTCATCACCTGCATGATGGTGGGCGCCATCCTGCTGCAACTGCCCATCGGCTGGCTGGGCGACAAGATGGACCGCCGCAAGCTGGTGATCCTGCTCGCCATCATCGCGACCCTTGGTGCGCTGGCCTGGCCCCTCACCATGGGCCACGAATGGGCCGCCTATGCGCTTCTGTTCGTCTGGGGCGGCTCCTTCGTGGGTGTTGCCACCATCATGCTCACCGTGGTGGGCAGCCGCTTCAAGGGCGGCGAACTGGTGGGCATCTATGCCGTCATGGGCCTCGTCTGGGGCGGCGGCGCGCTGGTGGGGCCGCTGGCGGCGGGCATGGCCATGCAGGTGTCTGTCCACGGCCTCGCTTATGTGGCGGCCCTGGCCTGCGGCGGCTTCGCTCTCGCCTCCATCCTGCTGAAGCGCGGGGCCTGATCCCCGGACCAAAAGTTGCCGGCGGGTTATGGCAATGTTAAATTACTGTAATACCGCCGGTTGTCATTTGCTTCCTGTGGCGATCTGCTAAGTTCCCGGCGTTTTCCGGAACGTCGGGAGGTTCCCATGAAGAAGTTGTTGAGTGCAACACTGGTTGCCGCATCGCTGGCCATGGCCGCCCCCGCCATGGCGGACAGCGCCGGAACCCAGGTCAACATGCCCGCAGCCAACTGGCTGTTCGTGCAGGCCGCCGATTCCGTCACCGTGGACGGCAACAAGATCGTGCTGAAGGGCGTCGCGCCGCAGACCGTGATGTTCACCGACCGCCCGGAGCGGATGACCGGCGACACCACCACGGCCGGTTTCGTGAAACTCTGGAATGACGGCAAGGACAGCTTCCAGAAGGACCCGCCCAACGCCACCCTGTCGGTGACCGCAGACGGCACCACCAAGGCGTTCGTGGTCGAACTCACCGACCCCTCCCTCAGCGGCGATACGCTGACCTACACCTACAAGGTGCTGGGCACCGAGGCCCCCGTCTCTGGGCAGGCCGCGAGCCTGTTCATCGACTGGTGGTATGCCGCCCCCGGACGCTGCGTGCGCGGTCCCTATGGCGGCCTGCACTGCGGCTGGTGAGGTTTAACCGGCCCGACAAGAAAACCCGCTCCAAAATGGAGCGGGTTTTTCCAAAATGGATCGATTTTTCGCGGTTGCAGCATTCACCTTTAGTTGTGCCAAGATCAGCTTCAGACAAGCCAGCACAGATAAAGCTGCCCTGCCATTCTCGGTGGGGACGTTTCACGCCATGCGCATCCGCGGACTTTTCCTGCTCTGCATTTCACTGATCGGTTCCGTAGCGGTTGCGGGCGGCGTCATCTTTGCCGTGGGCGAATGGACCAAATGGACCAACGCCACCGATGCGCGGGCCGTCATGCATGTGTTCGCGGATCTCGCCCGGCTGACGGAAAACCTCTCCCTGGAACGCGGCGACTACAATCAGGCGCTGCTCACGGAGGCTGCGGCCACCACCAAGCCCAGCACCCAGAAGGTCAACGAGACCCTCGCCGCCATGGAGGTGGCCCGCAAGCAGCTTCCCGCAGACACGGCGCAGGTGTTCAACGCGCCCTATGACAAGCTGGTCGCGGCCATCCAAGCCTCCCGCGCCCTTGCGGACCCCGAAATCGCCAAGCCCGGCTCGGCGCGCGACCGCTCCGTGCAGGCCCGCTACGTGTCCAATGCGACCGCACTGCTGGTGGAGACCGCCCGGCTTTCGGACATGCTGGAAATCGAGATCGCCACCGACAACCAGATGATCGGCAAGCTGGCAGGACTGGCCCGCTATTCGCTGATGCTGCGCGACATTGGCGGGCGCCGCTCCACCATGCTCACCAGCTATTTCGGCAATCCGAAGCCGTTCACGCCGGCGCAGGTCGAGCAGTTCTACATCTTCGAGGGCCAGATCCGCACCGTCTGGTCCATGCTGGAACACGCCTCCAGCGAGCTGGAAGAGCTTCCCGGCATCACGGCGGGCACGCAGAAGGCCAAGGCCGAGTTCATCGACCTGCTGGGCAAGCGTACGCAGGAGGTGTTCCAGAACATCCTCCAGAACAAGGACACCGGCTTTGCCATCGACAGCTGGCGCGCCTTCGTCCGTCCGCCCCTCGCCGCCTCCCTCGCGCCCCGCAATGCCGCGTTCGACGCCGCCGAGGCGCTGTCGGTCGCGCAGATTTCCAGCGCCCGCATGGCCTTCACGCTGGCCGTGGGCGTGTGCGGCCTGATCCTTCTTCTGGTGCTCGGCTTCGGCCTCTTCATCACCCGCCGGGTGGTGCAGCCCATCCGCGAGATGGCCATCGGCATCGAGCAGATCGCGCAGGGCGTGCTG
>NCCY01000275.1 GCA_002279855.1 Rhizobiales bacterium 12-68-15 | reverse complement strand
GCGGACAGGTCCTCGTTGGAAAAGCCGGTGGTGCCGATCACATGGGCGATGCCCTGGTCCGCCAGCCGTTCCGCGAGGCGCACCGAGGAGCCGGTGGACGAGAAGTCGATCACCACGTCCACGCCGCTGAGGGTGGAGCCCATGTCGGACTGCACCGTCACGCCCACCGGCCCGAGACCGGCGAGCACGCCCGCATCTTCGCCCAGATGGGTGCTGGCGGAATGCTCCAGCGCCCCGGCGAGGACGAGCCCCTCCCCCTCGATCACGGAGCGCAGCAGCGTCCGGCCCATGCGCCCGCCGGCGCCCGCGATCACGATGCGAATGTCCGACATGTCCAGCCCCTGTTCGGCACGCGGTCGAAGCCCGATCAGCCCGGCCTGCAGCCCGTGTCCACCCTATCCCTGAAATCTCATGTGCGGGCAGCCCCGCCTCAGCCGGCCGCGTCCATCTCCGCGAGGATGGCGCGGGCCGCCGCTTCCGGGTCCTTCGCCGAGGTGACGGGGCGCCCGACGACGATGGCGTTCGCCCCCGCAAGGATCGCCTCGCCGGGGGTGGCGATGCGCTTCTGGTCACCCGTATCGGCGCCCGCCGGGCGCACGCCGGGCGTCACCACCAGCCCCTGCGGCCCCAGCACGCCGCGCACCATGCGCGCGTCGGTGGGGGCGCAGATCACGCCGGCGATTCCGGCATCGCGCACCTGCTCCGCGCGCCGGCGCACCATCTCCTCGATACCGAGGGCATAGCCCGCCTCGGCGAGATCCTGCGCGTCATAGGAGGTGAGGACGGTGACGCCGAGCACCTTCAGCGCGCTGCCCGCCGCCCCGCGCGCCGCCGCCCGCAGGGTCTGCGGATAGGCATGGACGGTGAGCAGATGGACGCCCCGCTCGGCGGCGGCGGCGGTCGCCCGCTCCACCGTCGCGCCGATATCGTGGAGCTTCAGATCGAGAAACACCTTCTTGCCGGAGCCGATGAGGTCGGCCGCCAGATCCAGCCCGCCGGCCACCGTCAGTTCGAGGCCGATCTTGTAGAAGCTGACCGCATCGCCCAGCTGCCAGACCATGGCTTCGGCCGCGCCCACATTGGGAAAGTCGAGGGCGACGATCAGCCGGTCACGCGGGTCCGAAACGGTCACGTCGCTTGCCATTCCTCGTCCTCCATGGCGCGCCAGCAATCGGGGGGCGCGTCCGCATTGCGAAACCAGCAGCCGCCCCCGACGGGCGGCTGGTCGTGGGCGCGCGAAACGGGCACGCCGGCGAGGTGGCACAGAAGCAGCGTGCCCACCCCTCCATGACCCACGAAGATGGCGGGAATTCCATCGTTCTCCGCCAGAGCCGCGGTAATCGCCGCGACAATGCGCGCCTGCGCATCCACCGCCCGCTCCCAGCCGCGCACGCTCTCGTCCGGACGGGCGAAGAAGATGTCGGCCACCGCCTGGAACTCGGCCTCGGGCAGGAAGCCGGTGGCGGAGCGGTCGTTCTCGTGCATGTCCGCGCGCACCTCCACCGCAAGGCCGAGCGCGGCGCCGATGATGGCGGCGGTCTCCAGGGCCTTGACCTCGGTGCTGGAGATCACGCGGCCATAGGCGTCGAGCCCGGGTCTGCGGGCGAACGCCTCGGCGCGCCGGCGGCCCACATCCGAAAGCGACCAGTCGGGCACCGGGATGGCGGGGTCCACACGCACCTGCGGGTGGCTGAGATAAAGGAAGGGCGTCATGACGGAGCGCCGGCCCGTACTCCGCCGGTCACGGGCGGCGATACACCCACACGCGGGCGGGCGGCAGGTTCATCCATACGCGCGGCGAGCGCTTGCCCTCGATGGTGCCCGGCTTCAGCGGCACGGGGGAGACCACGGCATAGGTGAACTGCACGAAGGGTCCGCCGTCTACGCACAGGTCGAAAGCCTCGTTCACCATGCGGTCGCGATCCTGCGGCGAGCGGGTGAACAGCGGCAGGGAGGAGATGGTGCCGACCGCAGGACCCGGCAGCTTGCCGGCCAGCGTCTTGCGCATCTCGTAGGCATCGCCCTGGATCACCGTGACGCCGGGATAGCGCAGGCGCAGCAGGTGGCAGAATTCGCGGTTGTATTCGATGAGAAACAGGCGCTCGGGCGCAAATCCGCGCTCCAGCAGGGCCTTGGTGACCGGGCCCGTGCCCGGCCCGAGTTCGATGACCGGCCCCTCGATGCGCGGATCGAGATAGCTCGCCATCATCCGCGCCAGCGCCCGGCCCGACGGCGAGACGGCCCCGGTCTTCAGGGGATTCTGGAACCACGACTGGAGAAAGCGGATCTCGTCATTCATCCGCGGCTTTAGGGGAACGCCACGGCGCTCGGGCAAATGGAGCATTCGGATAAGCCCGCGACAGGTCATTGACACATGGGCGATTAGACGGGAAACGACAGCGGGTCAAGGCGAACGGCCCCTGTCGGCCGCGTGCCTGTCGCTATGTCCGGCGTGTCGTCTTCCCGGCCACAGCCCGCATGACGTCACCTGCCCGAGCGGGAAGCAGGCCCGGCAGACCGGGCCCGCTCAGAAGTCGGTCCGCCGTCAGTCGCAGAGCTTGCTGCTGTTGATGATGGCGGTCAGCTCGGCGCGGAATTCCGGCTCGATGTCCGGGCGCGACAGCGCATAGGCGACATTGGCCATGAGGAAGCCGATCTTCGAGCCGCAATCATAGACCTGGCCGCCGAACTTCACCGCGAAGAAGCGCTCGCGCTCCTTCAGCTTGAGCATGGAATCGGTGAGCTGGATCTCGCCGCCCGCGCCCTGCTCCTGCTTCGCCAGCAGGTCGAAGATGGTGGGCTGGAGGATGTAGCGGCCGGAAATGGCGAGGTTGGACGGCGCCGTTCCCTGCTTCGGCTTCTCCACCATGTCGACGATCTCGTCCACGCCGCGCACGCTCGGCCCGGTGCCGACGATGCCGTACTGGTGGGTCTGGTCGTCAGGCACCTCATAGACCGAGACCACATTGCCGCCGCTGCGATGATAGGCGTCCACCATGTCGCCGAGGCAGCCGCGCCCGTTGGGGGCGAGGTGCAGCATGTCGGGCAGCAGCAGGGCGAACGGCTCGTCGCCGATCAGGTCGCGCGCACACCACACCGCATGGCCAAGGCCGAGGGGAAGCTGCTGGCGGGTGAAGGAGGTGGTGCCAGCCTTCGGGGTATCCCGGTCGAGCTGTTCCAGTTCCTTGATCTTGCCCCGGTCGGAGAGGGTCTTTTCCAGCTCGAACTGGCGGTCGAAATGATCCTCGATGACGGCCTTGTTGCGTCCGGTGACGAAGACGATGTGCTCAATGCCCGCCGCGCGGGCCTCGTCCACCACATGCTGGACCACGGGGCGGTCCACCACGGTGAGCATTTCCTTCGGAACCGCCTTGGTGGCAGGCAGAAAGCGGGTGCCGAGACCGGCAACCGGGAGAATGGCTTTCCTTAAGGGCTTTGGCATGTATCGCACCGGTTTTGGTTTGCCGCGTTCCTATCACAGGCGTGAACTGCGCCGCAAAGTAACCCGTGAGCGGCAAAAAGGTTCACTCGCCCTGCATTGACCTTGAGCGCGGGCAGGACCAGCTTGCGCAACATCACGCGGAGATTATGGCATGGCGGTTCTGGTCACGGGCGGGGCGGGATATATCGGCAGCCATATGGTGCGCGCCTTGCTGGATGCCGGCGAACAGGTGGTGGTGCTGGACGACCTGTCCACCGGCTTCCGCTGGGCGGTCGCGCCCGAGGCCAGCTTCGTCCTCGGCGATGTGAGCGACGCGGCGCTGGTGACGGCCATCGTCGCCGAGCACAAGGTGGATGCCGTCATCCACTTTGCCGCGCGGTGGCGGCCGGCGTGCCGCGCATGATCTTTTCCTCCACCGCCGCCGTCTACGGCATGGTGGGCAGCGATCCGGTGGGCGAGGACACGCCGCTGGCGCCGGTCTCGCCCTATGGCCGCTCCAAGCTGATGAGCGAGTGGATGCTGGCGGACACCGCCTTCGCCTTCCCGCTCTCTTATGTGGCCCTGCGCTATTTCAACGTGGCCGGCGCCGATCCGCAGGGCC
The DNA here is from genome assembly GCA_002279855.1 of Rhizobiales bacterium 12-68-15. Classification (GTDB taxonomy): domain Bacteria; phylum Pseudomonadota; class Alphaproteobacteria; order Rhizobiales; family Xanthobacteraceae; genus Aquabacter. Next base: position 5,844 of record NCCY01000275.1, on the reverse strand, counting down.
GCACCGGGCAGTCCACGGCGGGCGCAACGCACCTGCTCAAGGTCGCCTGCGAGACCGCGCTCGGCAAGCGGCCGGGCCTCCAGGTGTTCGGGACTGACTATCCCACCCCCGATGGCACCTGCCTGCGTGACTATATCCATGTGTCCGACCTCGTCGCCGCCCATCTCGATGCCCTGCGCCATCTGCGCGGCGGCGGAGAGAGCGGCGTGTTCAATTGCGGCTACGGGCGCGGCTATTCGGTGCTGGAGCTTCTGGAGGCGGTGAAGCGGGTGTCCGGCGTGGATTTCCCCGTGGCCTACGCCCCCCGCCGGGCGGGAGACCCCATGGCGGTGGTGGCGAAGGCGGACCTCATCCGCGCCACCCTCGGCTGGACGCCGAAGCTGGACGACCTCGACGCCATCGTGCGCACCGCGCTGGACTGGGAGCGCGGCCTCGACGCGCGCCGGGCCGGCGGCTGACACAGGGCGCCCCCGTACGCGCAGAGGGGCGCCTCTGCGGTCGCCGGAATTGAAATTTGCCTTACGTTAACCTCGGAGCAACCCTATTTCCTGCCAATTGGCGGGGAAGAAGCAGGCCGGAGCACGAGGGCGGAGCATGATGGCGAACTTTGCACGGAACACCTCGCGCGGCGTGAAGGCAGCGATCGGCGGCGCATTCCTGCTGCTGGGCGCGGGCTGCGCCGCTGCGCAGGTGACGGGTTCCGTCGTCGATGCGCCGGCCACCCCGCAGGCGGCCCCGGCCCGCGGCGGCAGCAGCCATCCGCTGATGGCCCCGCAGGCCATCGCGCAGGCGGAAGCGAACTTCAACTCCTGCATCGCCGGCATGTATCCGCTGGCGCAGGCCAAGGGCATTTCCCCGCAGAGCTACCAGCGCCTCACCGCCGGGCTGACGCCCGACATGAAGATCATGGACTTCCTGGATTCGCAGCCGGAATTCTCCAAGCCCATCGGCGATTATGTGAACATGCTGGTGAGCGACTACCGGGTGAAGAAGGGCAAGGAGATCCTCGCCCAGTACAAGACCATCTTCGACGCGGCGGAAAAGCGCTATGGCGTGGACCGCTATGCGGTGGCGGCCATCTGGGGCATCGAATCCAGCTATGGCAGCCCCTCCGGCATGGGCACCCGCTCGGTCCTGCGCTCCACCGCCACGCTCGCCTGCGTCGGCCGGCGGCAGGATTATTTCCGCGACGAATTCATCGCCACCCTGCAGATCCTCGACAAGGGCGACGTGCCCGCCGATCACCTGAAGGGCTCGTGGGCGGGCGCGTTCGGCCCCACCCAGTTCATGCCCACCAGCTTCCAGCGCTTTGCGGTGGACTTCGACGGCGACGGCAAGCGCAACGTGGTGGATTCCATCCCCGACGTGATCGCCTCCACCGCCAACAACCTCAAGCTCGACGGCTGGGAGTTCGGCAAGACCTGGGGCTATGAAGTGGTCCTGCCGAAGAATTTCGACTATCGCCACGTGGACCGCTCCAAGCGCTACAGCCTCGGCCAGTGGGCGTCGCTCGGCATCACGCGGCCCGGCGGCAAGGGCTTCCCCCGCGCCACCGACACCGCCTTCCTGCTGCTGCCGGCCGGCGCCAACGGCCCGGCCTTCCTGATGCTGCCGAACTTCTCGGCCATCCTGAAATACAATCCGGCGGACGCCTATGCGCTGGCCATCGGCCACCTGTCCGACCGCCTGCGGGGCGGCGGGGCATTCACGCAGAACTGGCCCGACGAGCGCGCCCTGACCCGCTCCGAACGGGTGGAGATGCAGCAATTGCTGACCCAGCGCGGCTATGACGTGGGCAGCGTGGACGTCGAAGACCCGCGCGGCGGTGCAGGACTTCCAGGTGCGCGCCGGCATGCTGCCGGACGGCTATCCCAGCGTCGCCGTGCTCCAGAAGCTGCGCGGCTGATTTTTGGGCGGGCGGGTCGCCACAGCGGCCCGCCTCATCATCGCGCTTGCGCTCCGCAGATTTGCCCTGCGTCCAGTCAGTCCGGCGAGGCGGACTTCGGCGGCGGCACCAGCCGCTCCACCCGGAGCGTTTCCAGCGCGCCCAGCGTCTCGGTTACCCGCGCGGCGAACAGGTCGCGCAGCGGCGCGGCGGCGGCGGGAAATCCCGCCAGCATGCGCAGGAACAGCGGTCGCGGAATGCGCATCAGCCGCGAGGTTTCCAGCGCCCGGGCGGTGGCGGGCCGGGCGCCCGGAATGAGCAAGGCGGTTTCGCCGATCAGCGCGCCCGGCAGCAGTTCGCACAGCCGGCGGCGGCGATTGGGCTGCTCGGAGACCAGTTCGAGCCGCCCGCCCAGCACCACATAGCCCTCTTCCGCCGCGTCGCCGGTGCGGAACAGCACTTCGCCCGCGCGCAGGCCCACTTCCTCCGCGCTGATGGCGAGGATGCGCAGGGCCTCGTCCGGCAGCACCTCGAAGGTGGGGACGCCCTTCAGGGCTTCGACGGCCTGTTCGACGCTCACGGCGCGACGCCCCCCTCTGCGGTCACGGTACGAGCTTGTAGCCGCCCGCCTGGGTGGCAAGGAGGGTCGGGGCGGACGGATCCGGCTCGATCTTCTGCCGCAGGCGGTAGATGTGCGTTTCCAGCGTGTGGGTGGTGACGCCGGAATTGTAGCCCCACACCTCCTGCAACAACGTCTCGCGCGCCACCGGCGCCTTTCCGGCGCGGTAGAGGTAGCGCAGGATCGCCGTTTCCTTCTCGGTGAGGCGGATCTTGGAGCCGCGCTCGGTCACCAGCAGCTTGGCGCCGGGGCGGAAGCTGTAAGGGCCGATGGCGAACACCGCATCCTCGCTCGCCTCATGGCTGCGCATCTGCGCCCGCAGGCGCGCCAGCAGCACGGCGAACCGGAACGGCTTGAGGATGTAGTCGTTGGCCCCCGCTTCAAGACCCATGATGGTGTCGTTGTCGGTGTCGTGGGCGGTCAGCATGATGATGGGGGCCTTGAAGCCGTTGGTGCGCATCTGGCGCACGCCATCGCGGCCGTCCATGTCGGGCAGCCCCACATCCATGATCACGAGGTCGACGGCACCGTTCTTGGCCGCCTCGATCGCATCCTTCGCGGTTCCCACGGGGATGGGCTCGAACTCGTCCTGAAGCTCGAGCTGCTCGACCAACGCCTCGCGCAGCTCCGGGTCGTCCTCGACCACCAGGATTTTCCACGCATTGGTCATCAAACCCTCCGTTGACCTTGCGGACAGGCGAATCGCGCAAGTACAGCATTTGACCGGAAACCTGCAAATGTCGTCATGATATTCGCACGCCAAAGGTAGGATCGTGAGGGGACATGAGGAAAACTCCCGTCGGAATCGGTCTTTTGCGGGTCCGACGGCGTCCCGGAACCCGCCATGGGGGCCTGCTGCACGGCGCCGGACGCACCCTGCCCGTCGCGGTGGGGCGCTCGGGCATCCGATTCGACAAGCGCGAGGGCGACGGCCGCACGCCGGCGGGCACCTGGCGCATCCTGCACCTTCTCTACCGCGCGGACCGGGGGCCACGTCCCGTCTGCCGCCTGCCCGCCACACCCATCAAGCCGCAGGACGGCTGGTGCGACGACCCGGCGGACCGGCGCTACAATCGCCCCGTCCCGCTTCCCTGCCCCGCCTCGCACGAAAAACTGAGCCGGGACGACGGCTTGTACGATCTCGTGCTGGTGCTGGATCAGAACATGCGCCCGCGCCGGGCGGGGCGGGGCTCCGCCGTGTTCATCCACGTCGCCCGGCCGGGTCTCAAGCCGACGGAAGGCTGCGTCGCGCTGCCGGTCGGCGAGTTGCGCCGGCTGGTGGCGCGCCTGAAGCCCGGCGCCCGCATCCGCATCGACCCGTAGCGCCGGAGGGCGGGGATAAGCCGGCGGGTCCGGCCTCAGGTGATGCAAAGCAGCAACGCCGGGAAAAATCCGGCCCCTGCCGGGCCGCGCCGGGCAACCCGCAGCCGTCGCCTGCGTTGCCGCTTCAGACAATGTTGGGCACAACAGCTTCAAAGCAATGGACGGTGTGGTCATGACGGCGGGTGTTCGGTTCCTGGGCGCGCTTGTTGGAGCGCTGGTTCTCCTGTGTGCGCATCTTCAGCCGGTCCAGGCGCAGAGCATCGGCAAGGTCTATCTGATGCGGGGGCTCGCCAATGTCTTCTCGCTGGGGATGGACACCCTGGCGGACAAGCTGCGCGCGCGCGGCATCAATGCCACCGTCTATGAATATGGCCAGTGGCCCCAGCTTGCGGATGATGCGGTGGCCTGGTCCCGCGCCAACCGCCGCGCGCCGGTGGTGATCGTCGGCCATTCGCTCGGCGCGGACGCCGCCATCCAGATGGCGGAGCGCATGACCGCGCTCGGCATGGCGCCGCGCCTCGTCATCACCTTCGACCCGGTGGGCGTGACGCAGATCGGCCGCAGCGGCGGGCGATTCATCAATTTCTACCAGTCGAACAACGGCTTCGGTAAGCACCTGACCACCACCGCCGGGTTCAGCGGACGGCTGGTCAACCGCAACCTCGACAACATGCCGGCCATCGACCACTTCAACATCGAGAAGGCCGACGCGATCCAGGCGGATGCCATCAAGGAGATCGTGGCCGCGACCCGTCGCCCGCGCCCGCCCGCGCCGACCCCGGCGCCCGCTCCGGAAGCCGCCATCGGCACTGGCGCAGCCACCGCCCTGCCCGCCTCCGCCATGCCCGCCTCCGCGCCGACAGCGCCGCAGTCCGCGGTGCGCTGAAGGGGGCGTCCCCCGCCTCAGGACCGCGACATGATGCCGGCGATGGCGGGCAGCACCTGCGTGCGCATGGTCTGCCCGTAGAACAAGGCGAAATGGTCCGCCCCGGCGATGACGAGGCGCGCCCGCAGCGCCTCCGGCAGTCCGGTGCACAGGTCGTGCGCCGCCGCGGTCTGGCCGGGCGCGGAAATGTCGTCCCGCTCCCCTTCCACGGTCAGGAGGCCGGTCTGCATCAATGCGGCGGGATCGAGCGCACGGCCGGCGATGGCGAGCCCGCCCGTCGCCAGCGCGCGGCGGCGGAACACCTGCTCGACATTGCCGAGGAAGAATTCGGCGGGAATGTCCATCATGTCCCAGCACAGGCGGGCGAGCGGGAAGCGCAGGGGATCGCTGCCCTCGTCCAGCAGCATCCGCAGGGGCAGGCCCGCCCCGGAGAGCCCCTGCCGCCACAGATAGAGCGCGAACGCCTGCATCTGCCGGCGGCGGGGAAACACCCGTCGCCCGCCCCCGGCAAACACCGGCGGCACCACTTCCAGCAGCCCCTCCAGCGCCTCGGGCGGACCGGCGAGCATGCGGTCGAGCCGGGTGGGGTTGCGCCCCGCATCCACCGGGCCGCCGAGCAGCGACAGGCTGGCCGGGGCGTGCCCCTCCTGATGATCCTGTGCCAGCAGCAGCGCGGCACACAGCGCCGGCATCACCCCCTGGCAGATGCCGACCACATGGAGCGGCCCCTCCCCCGCCAGCGCCTGCATCAGGGCGGCGGTCTCCAGCACATTCTCGTCAAAGCCGAACCGCCCGCAGGAGACCGGGACATGGCGCGCATCGGGCCAGTCGGTGACGGTGACATCCGCCACGAGGCCCAGCAGGCCGGCGACCAGATCGCGCATCAGATAGGGAAAGGCCCCCGCCAGCGGCGCCACCACCAATGCGCGGCCCGCCTGCGCGGCGGGGCCGGAGCGGGTGAAGCGGCGCATCTGGGCGAAGGGGAGATGCCCGGTCACCTGCTCGTGTACGGAAAAGCTGCGCCCCTCCGCCAGAACGGATGTGAGGCCGAAGGGCCGGAAGCCAAGCGCACCGATGCGGGGGTTCGGCCCCGCGCGGACGGAACGCTGCGTCTCGAAGCCCATGCTCCGC
>NCCY01000274.1 GCA_002279855.1 Rhizobiales bacterium 12-68-15 | reverse complement strand
GGTCTCCTGCGTCACGGCGAGGGCGGCGGGGATGGTGCGCTCCACCAGCGCCTTGCCGTCTGCGGTCAGCACCGCCACAAGCCGGCGGCCGTCCTCGGGGTCGGGACGGGTCTCCACGAAGCCCCGCTTCACCATGCGGTCCACCACACCCTTGATGGTGGCGGCATCCATGGCGGTCAGCCGGCCCAGCAGGTTCTGGGAGCAGGGGCCGATCTCGTGCAGCTTGGCGAGCGCCGCCCATTGGGTGGAGGTGAGGTCCTCCCCGATGCCGGCGCCGAACAGGATGGTGTGGCGCTGGACCACCTGCCGCAGGATGAAGCCCACCTGCGCATCCAGAACATAGGCGGCGGGCGCCGTCTTGCTGCGGCGCGTGGCGGATTTGCTGGTCGTGCTCACGCCTCGACGCCTCCCTCAACCCCTGCGGCCGTCCGATGCCCCACCGAACCGGCCTGACCTTCTCTATCCAAGCGGCCCGCAGGGGTCCACCGGCAAGAAGGCGCGTGAAGATCGCTCCTCAGGGATCGCTGCCGGAGGGCGTCATCCTGCGACGCCGCCGCTCCGCCGCAGATCCCCCGTCCGCGTCACACCGCCAGATAGGCGTCGCGGATCTCGGGATTGGCTTCCAGCTCCGCCATGGTGCCGGAAAAGCGCATGCGTCCCTTTTCGATGATGTAGGCGCGATCCGAGATGAGCTTGGCGAAATGCAGGTTCTGCTCGGAAATCACGATGCTCAGCCCCTCCTTGCGCATGGCGAGGATGGCATCGGCCATCTGCTCCACGATCTTGGGGGCGAGCCCCTCGGAGGGCTCGTCCAGCAGGACGAGGGAGGGATTGCCCATCAGCGTGCGGCCGATGGTCAGCATCTGCTGCTCGCCGCCACTCATCTGTCCGCCCGGGCGCTTGCGCATTTCCCCGAGATTGGGAAAGAGCTGGTAGATGCGCTCCGGCGTCCAGGTGGCCACCCCCGGGCGGGGCGGCTGGAGGCCGACGGAGAAGTTCTCCTCCACGGTGAGTTCCGTGAAGATGCGCCGGTCCTCCGGCACATAGCCGAGGCCCCGCCGCACGATGTCGTAGGTGGGCATGCGCGAGATGTCGGTGCCGTCGAAGCGGATCTGCCCCTCCCGCTGGGAGACGAGGCCGACCACGGAGCGGAATGTGGTGCTCTTGCCGGCGCCGTTGCGGCCGAGCAGGGCGACCACTTCGCCCGCCCCCACCTCGAAGGCGACATCGAACAGGATGTGGGCCGGCCCGTAATGGCTGTTCAGCCCGGAGACTTCCAGCTTCATGCCGCGCTCCCTTCGCGATGCTTGGCGTCATACAGCAGGCCTTCGCCCAGATAGATGGCGCGCACCTGCGGATCGCGGCGCACCTCTTCCGGCGTGCCGGTGGCGATCAGTTCGCCCCGGTTCAGCACCATCACGCTGTCGGAATGCTCGAACACCACGTCCATATCGTGCTCGGTGAACAGGACCCCGATGCCGGTGTCGCGGGCGATGCCGGCCGTGAGGCGCATGAGGTCCACGCGCTCCTTCGGCGCCATGCCGGCGGTGGGCTCGTCCATCAGCAGCAGCTTGGGCTGGTTGGCGAGCGCGATGGCCAGTTCCAGCCGCTTGAGGTCGCCATAAGCGAGTTCCCCGCACGGCCGCTCCGCCTGCGCCTCCATGCCCACCAGGGCCAGCAGGCGTTCCGCCTCGTCCCGATAGGCGGCGCCGGCATAGCGGAAGACGGATGCCAGCTTGCTGTGGAAGGAGAGCAGCGCCACCTGCACATTCTCCCGCACCGTCATGGAGGCGAAGGTTGCGGTGATCTGGAAGGTGCGCCCGACGCCCCGGCGCCAGACGGTGCGCGGCGGCAGGCCGGTAATGTCCGCGCCGTTGAGCCTGATGGTGCCGGCATTGGGCTTGATCTGCCCGTTCAGCATGTTGAAGCAGGTGCTCTTGCCCGCGCCGTTGGGGCCGATCAGCGCCAGGATGCGTCCGGCCGTCAGGGAGAAGGACACGCCGCGCACCGCATGCACGCCGCCATAGGACTTGTCGAGATTCTCCACCTGCAGAAGGGGGGTCATTCCGCAGCCTCCACCTTGGCGGCCTTGAAACCGGCGGGCGGCGAGGCGGGCCGCCGGCGGTGCCGCAGATCTTCCAGGAAGCCGACGATGCCCTTCGGGAAGGCCACCACCAGCAGCACGACGACCGCGCCCAGGATGAGCTTGGACATTTCGGTCTGGCTCATGAGCCAGATGGCCAGCGCCTTGTAGACCACCGCACCCACCACCGCGCCGGACACCGTCTCGATGCCGCCCAGCAGCACCATCACGAGGCCGTCCACGGAAATGGGAATGCCGAGATTGTCGGGAAACACGCTGCCCTTCAGGAAGGCGAACAGCACCCCGGCAATGCCGGCGAAGGTGCCGGCGACGATGAAGGCCGCCCATTGCACGTTGCGCCGGTCGATGCCGATGGCCTCGCTGCGCAGCGTGCTGTCCCGCGCCGCCCGCAGCGCGAAGCCGAACGGCGAGAAGACCAGCACCCGCAGGATGCACACGCCCACCGTCACCACGCCCAGCACCAGCCAGAAGAAGGCGGCAGGCTTTGAGGCCCAGCTTGCGGGCCAGATGCCCAGCATGCCGTTGTCGCCCCCGGTCACCTCCACCCACTGGAAGGCGATGGACCACGCGATCTGCGCGAAGGCCAGGGTCAGCATGGCGAAATACACGCCCGACAGCCGCACGCAGAACCAGCCGAACAGCACCGCCCCGACCAGCCCCATGAGCGGCCCCATCAGCAAGGCCACCTCCATGGGCGCGCCGAACAGCTTCACCATGAAGGCGGCGCCATAGGCGCCGAGCCCGAAATAGGCAGCGTGGCCGAACGAGGCGAGCCCGCCCACCGTCATCATGAAATGGAGGCTTGCGGCGAACAGCACGAAGACCAGGATTTCCGAGCCGACGGTGAGGGCATAATTGCCGAGGAACAGGGGAAGGCTCGCCGCCACCAGCACGCCCGCACCCACCGCGATCCGCTCCGCCTGCGTGAACGGGCGCCAGGGTCGTATGGACAGGCCGAGCGAGGTGCGCTGCGCCCCTTCCGCCTTGCCGAACAGGCCATAGGGCCGGATCACCAGCACCACGGCCATCACGAGGAAGACCAGCACCAGCGAGATCTTGGGGAAGATCAGGATGCCGAAAGCGTTCAGCTCCGACACGATGATGGCGGCCAGGAACGCCCCCGTGACCGAGCCGAGGCCGCCGATCACCACCACCACGAACACGTCCACGATGATCCGCAGATCCATGGAATGGCTGACCGCGTCGCGCGGGATCTGGAGCGCGCCGCCGAGGGCGGCAAGGAAGACGCCGAGGGCGAACACGCTGGTGAACAGCCATTTCTGGTTCACGCCCAGCGCAGCCACCATGTCGCGGTCCTGCGTCGCGGCGCGCACCAGCACGCCCCAGCGGGTGCGGTGGAACAGCAGCCACAGCAGGCCGAGCACTGTCGGGCCGAGCACGATGAGCAAAAGGTCATAGGCGGGCACGAGCTGGCCCATGATTTCCACGGCGCCGCGGAAGCCGGGGGCGCGGCGGCCCATCAGGTCCTCGGGACCCCAGATGAGCACCACGATATCCTGCACCATCAGCGTCACGCCGAAGGTGGCGAGAAGCTGGAACAGTTCCGGCGCGCGGTAGATCCGGCGCAGCAGGACGATTTCGAGAAGCGCGCCGAGGACCGCCACCACGGCGGCAGCAATCAGGATGCCGCCCCAGAAACCCCACGTTCCCGCGAGGCGCTCGGTCAGGGTGAAGGCGAGATAGGCCCCCACCATGTAGAAGGCGCCATGCGCAAAATTTACGATGCGGGTCACGCCGAAGATAATCGACAGGCCCGACGCGACCAGGAGTTCAGTTTGCGCGCAAGGCGCGATCGTCGCCAGCCCTCGGGTGTCCGCCGGGGGGCTGGCCGGCTCCGGCGGGTGCCGGAGCCAGCATGTCGGGGATGGAGGTGTGGCTGCGGCGCGGCCGCAGCCGGTCAGTTCTGCGGACGCAGCTTCTTCACTTCGGCATCGCTCGGCAGATAGGCCGCGCCGTCGCGATAGACGGTGTCCACCATCACGCCCTTGCCGTCCTTGACCGCCGTCTTGCCGACGAAGGCGCCGAGCGTGGACTGGTGGTCGATGGCCCGGAACACGATGGGGCCGAGCGGGGTGCCCATTGACAGGCCCTCGGCGGCGGCGATCATCTTGTCCGTGTCGGTGGAGCCGGCCTTGGTGATGATGGCGGCAGCGGCCTTCATGGTCAGGTAGCCGACGATGGAGCCGAGGCGCGGATAGTCGTTGAACTTCGCCTGATAGGCCTTGAGGAAGGCGTCGTGTTCCGGCGTCTTCAGCGAGTACCAGGGATAGCCGGTGACGATCCAGCCCTCGGGGGCCTCGTCCTTCAGCGGGTCGAGATATTCCGGCTCGCCGGTCAGCAGGCTGACCACCACGCGGTCCTTGTACAGGCCGCGCGTATTGCCCTCGCGCACCAGCTTCACGAGGTCCGGGCCGAAGGTGACGTTGAAGATGGCGTCCGGCTTGGCGGCGGCCACCGCCTGCACCACGGCGCCGGCGTCGATCTTGCCCTGCGGCGGCCACTGCTCGGTCACCCATTCGATGTCGGGGCGCTTGGCCGAGAGCAGCTGCTTGAACACGGCGACGGCGGACTGGCCGTATTCGTAGTTCGGGGCGATGGTGGCCCAGCGCTTGGCCGGCAGCTTGGCGGCTTCTTCCGCCAGCATGGCGGCCTGCATGTAGTTGGAGGGGCGCAGGCGGAACGTGTACTTGTTGCCCTGCGACCAGGTCATGGCGTCCGTCAACGGCTCGGCCGCCAGGAACAGCACCTTCTTCTGCTTGGCATAGTCGGCCACCGCGAGGCCGATATTGGAGAAGAAGGTTCCGGTGAGCATCACCACGCCTTCGCTGGATACCAGCTCGTTGGCGGCGGTCACCGCGTCGGCGGGCTTGCCGCCATCGTCCTTGGAGACGACGACGAACTTCTTGCCCAGCACGCCGCCGGCGGCGTTGATTTCTTCCACCGCAAGCTGCCAGCCCTTGCGATAGGGCTCGGTGAAGGCCGGGAGGCCGGAATAGGAATTGATCTCGCCGATCTTGATGTCCTGCGCCATGGCCCGGCCCATGCCGGTCGCAAGCACCAATGCCGCGAGAGCGACTTTCACTGACGTCTTCATGCGATCGTCCCCTCTGGTTATTCGACGTACCGCTGCCAAGGATTCACGCCGAAACCGGCGCCACTCTATACCAACCTCCCCGGTCTTTGACCGGTGCCGCGCGGGCACGTTCCGGTGCCGCACGGGCTTTGCAAGGGTCCGGGCGGTCGCCCGACCGAACCTTTGGTCTCAGCGCAGGCCGTCCTCGCCCTTGATGTCGGCGACGACCAGCCCGCCCACGCGCGGCAAGGGCCGCCCGCTATCCGTCACCGCCACCGCCACCACGATCTCGTTGGCGCGGGGGGCGTCGTTGATGCTCACCTGCATGCCGTCGAAATGGCTGCGCACATAGGCCGCGTCCTTATGACCCAGCGGAATGTCCAGCTCCGCACCGAGCCCGCCACGCCGCTTGGAGGAGGGGACCAGCGCCGCGCCCTTGCCCAGCACCTTGCGCATGGGCGCGCCCATCTTGGGGTGCAGCAAAGCGGCGGCGTGCTCAAGCTCGCCATTCTCGCCCACGAGGGCGGCCTTGCCATAGCTCTGCGCCGCCGGCCCCTCGATGCCCAGCGCCGCGACGGCGCGCTCGGCCAGCAGCCCGCCGAGCTCCTCGCCCATGGCGATCAGGTCCGCGAGGTCTTCCTCATAGCGCCCGGCGAAGGGGTTCTCGATCACCGCCACCGCCGCCGCGCGGCGGGTGGGCGGGGAGACCGGCCGGCCCATCTCGGAATGGACCTCTTCGAGGAAGGTGACGATCTTGCGGATCTTCGCGCTCATCGCAGTCCGTCCTCTCCCTTGATCTTGTCCGCCGCGAGGCCCCCGACGCGGGCATGGACGCGCGCGCCGCAGGTCATCACCAGCACCAGCGCGATCTCGTTCGCTTTCGGCCCGTCCGGCACGCCCACTTCCATGGCGTCGAAATGGCTGCGGACATAGGAGGCGTTGGTGTGGGTGATCGGGACGTCGAGCCGCGTGCCGGGGCCGCCCACCTTCTTGGTGGAGGGCACGATGGCCTTGGCGTCGCCGAGGATCTCGCGCATGGCATAGCCGCCCGGCACATGCCAGAGCGCGCCGTGCTCGATCTCGCCCGCCGCGCCGACAATGGCGCCCTTGCCATAGCCGTCGATGGCAGCGGCATCGCCGCCGAGCGCCGCCAGAAGCTCGCCCGCCATGGCGACGCCGAGCGGCGTCAGGTCATCCATGAAGCCGGCAATGTCTTCCACATAGCGGCCCGCGAACGGGTTCTCGATGACGGTGAGGATGGCGCCGCGCTTGCGCGGGGTCGCGGCGGCGGGGCCGCCCTCATGGAAGATGTCCTCAAGGATGACGAGGCGCTTGCGGATCTTGATCTCAGGCATGGAGACGCCCTTCTTGGCGGTGTGGCGCTGGAAACGGACGCGCGCCGGCCGTGGCCGGGGCGGGCAAGGAGAGGCCCGTGCTTGCGGTCTCCCCCTGAAGGTGGAGAGCTGCGGCGCAGATCAGGCCGCGGCGGACGAGGTCACGGGCGCAGGCAAGGCCCGCCTCCAGCGCCTGTTGCTTCTCCGCCGCCGAGAGCGGCGGCACATGGCGGGTGACCGCACGCATGCCGAGATCGGTGTCCGGCTGGAATTCGCAGGCCGGTTCGCGCAGGACCAGCGGGTGATCGGGCAGGTCCACGGCGTTCGCCACCACGGTCGCGGCGGCGTCCGCCATGGCGGCGGTGGGGGCGAGGATGGTCACGGCATCCGCAATGCCCAGCGAGAAGCTGCGTCCGCGCCAGCCGCTGGTGGCGATGCCGCGCACGGGGGACGCGAAGTCGATGCGCGCGGTGCCGGTCAGGCTCGGGCGGTCGGGCCGGTCCACGAGGCCGACAGTGAAGTCGGCGCCCTCCGCCAGATACAA
>NCCY01000273.1:9102-11186 GCA_002279855.1 Rhizobiales bacterium 12-68-15 | reverse complement strand
AAGCTGCTTGCCGATGGCCTGGAAGCCGGTCTTGAGGTCGGCGGAGGGGGGCTCGATCTTCATGCCCTTGGCAACGAGCTGCTCCATGTACCACTTGCTCTTTTCCATGGAGCTCTTCCAGCCGCGCTCCTCGGCGGTGGCGGCGGCCTTCATCACGGCGTCCTGGGTGGGCTTGTCGAGGGCGTCGAACGCCGCCTGGCTCACGAATACCATGTTCTTGGGCAGCCACGCCTGCACGTCATAGAAATAGGGAATGCTCTCCCAGATCTTCACGTCATAGCCGGTGGCGGCGGAGGTGATGAGGGCGGTGACGACGCCGGTGGCGAGCGCCTGCGCCAGTTCAGCCTGCTGCACGGTGACCGACTGGGCGCCCACCGCATCGCCGATGCGCGAGGTGCCGGGATTGTAGGCCCGCCACTTGGCACCCTTCAGATCCTCGATCTTGGTGACGGCGGTCTTGGAGAACAGGCCCTGCGGGGGCCACGGCACCGTGTAGAGCAGCTTCAGGCCCTGGGAGGCGAGCTTCTTCTCCACCGCCGGCTTGGAGGCGAGATAGAGCGCCTTGGACTGGTCGTAGGAGGTGGCGAGGAAGGGCACCACGTCCACGCCGAAGACCGGGTCCTCGTTCTCGTGCAGCGACATCAGCACTTCGCCGGCCTGGGCCTGCCCGGTCATCACCGCGCGCTTGATTTCCGGCGCCTTGAAGAGGGAGGCGCTGGGATGCATCGTGATGGTGAGCTTGCCGCCCGACAGGCTTTCCACGTCCTTGCCGAACTGCGCGATGTTCTCGGTGTGGAAATTGTCGCCCGGATAGGCGGAGGGCAGGTTCCATTTGGTCTGGGCGGCGGCGGGGCCGGCGGCCAGCGCGGCGAGGCCGGCAAGAGCCAGGGCTAGGGATTTAAGGCGCGCCATGTGTCAGTCCCTCTTGGTTGGTCTGGAAGAGTTGTTCGGGTTGGTTGGTACGCGTCCTGCCGTGAAACTCATTCGGGGAACACGAGGCGCGGGAGCACCAGCGCGATCTCCGGGTAGATGGTGATGATGATGACCGCGACGTTGAGCAGAAGGAAGAAGGGCAATGCCGCCTTCGCCACGGTCAGCGTGTCGCGCCCGCTCATATTCTGGAGCACGAACAGGTTGAAGCCCACCGGCGGCGTGATCTGCGCCATCTCCACGTGGATCACGAGATAGACGCCGAACCAGACGAGATCGAAGCCGGCCTGCTTGATCATGGGCAGCACGATGACGGCGGTGAGCACGATCATCGAGATGCCGTCCACGAGGCAGCCAAGAATGATGTACATGACGGTCAGGGCAAGGGCGAGCTTGCCGGGCGTGAGATTGAAGCCCTGCACCCACTCCGCCAGCGCCACCGGGATTCCGGTATAGGCCATGGCGGCGGTGGTGAAGGCCGCGCTCGCCACGATCAGCATGATCATGCAGGACAGGCGGGTCGCGCTCATCAGGCTCTGGGTGAAGGTCGCCCAGCTGAGCGTGCCGCTCCACCACGCCAGCGCCAGCGCCCCGGCGACGCCCCAGGCGGCGCATTCGGTGGCGGTGGCGATGCCGAGGATGAGCGAGAGGAAGACGCCGAAGATCAGCAGCAGGCAGGGGGCAAGCCGCGACGACTGCCGCAGCTTCTCGCGGAACGGCATCGGCGGATCGCGCGGCGGGGTCTTGCCCGGATTGAGCAGCGACCACACGATGATGTAGCCGCTATAGAGCGCCATCACGAGCAGCCCCGGCAGGAAGCCGGCCAGGAACACCTGAAGCACCGAGACGTTGGCGGTCACGGCATAGACCACCATGGGGATGGACGGGGGAATGAGCAGCCCCAGCGTTCCCGACCCGGCCAGCGAGCCGATGGCCATGCTCTGGTTGTAGCCGCGCTTCTCAAGCTCGGGCAGCGCGATCTTGCCGATGGTGGCGCAGGTGGCGGCGGAGGACCCGGACACCGCCGCGAAGATGCCGCATCCCACCACGTTCGCATGCAGGAGCCGGCCCGGAAGCCACTGGAGCCAGGGGGCGAGCCCCTTGAACATTTCCTCCGAAAGCCGCGTCCGGAACAGGATTTCGCCCATCCAGAT
>NCCY01000273.1:4141-9041 GCA_002279855.1 Rhizobiales bacterium 12-68-15 | reverse complement strand
AGCTGGGCGAGATCGAAGCTCGGCATGCTCATGCCCCCCCGCCGGAGGCAATGCGCTCCACCAGTTCATCCGGCGAGGCCGGCGGCTCCTTCTCGTAGGTCGGCCGCAGACCCCGGCACACCCGCACCAGTTCATCCACCATGGCGATGAGCAGGATGGTGATGCCGAGGGCAAAGCCGGTCTGCGGAATCCACAGCGGCACGGCGATGACGCCCTGCGAGAGATCGTCGAAGCGGTAGCTGTCCCAGGTGAGCTGGATCGCGTTCTTGGCGAAGAAGGCGATGAAGAGGATGGAGACGACGAGGGCGAAGATTTCCATCGCCTGCCGGCGCCGTCCGGTCAGCCGCTCCAGCAGCAGCCCGACGCGGATCATGTCGCCGGACTTGAAGGTGTGGGCGAGGCCGAGGAAGGACATGGCCACCATGGACCATGCGGTGAAATCGTCGCCGGACGGCACGTTGATGCCGAACTCCCGCCCGCCCGACAGCGCGAGCATGAGGCCGAAGATCGCCAGCATGAAGCAGGCGGCGAGCACGCCCGAGGCGAAATAGAGCCCGTCGAGAGCACGCCGGATCATCGGCGACCCTCCGGGCTCGCCAAGTCAGCCGAACGCACAGACGTCGGCCACCGTCTTTCAACGGCGCTGAACAGACGCATCTCATGACCCCTCTGGTAGCGGCGCCCATCCGCTCTTTGACAAAACGGCGGCACTCTTATGTCATGAACGTGGCGCATCATAATCGTTTCGTCAACAAATTGTTGACGTTTCGCAAGCGTCGTGGCTCTCTTTGTGCGAAGCGATCTTTCTCCTCGGGGGGAAGGGTGCGCCACTCCCGCTCGCGCCCGCAAAAATCCATGCAGAAAGCGGGCCAAGTCAGATCAGCCGGGGCCGGCACAGGCCCCGCACCAGAGGGTCACGGAAAATGACGAACGCAGCGGCCGCCGGCCACGAGGGCGCCACGCAGACACCCGGCCCGCGCGGCACATGGGAATTCTGGATCGACCGGGGCGGCACCTTCACCGACATTGTCGGCCGCAAGCCCGACGGGACGCTGGTGGCCCACAAGCTCCTGTCGGAAAATCCCGAGGCCTATCGCGATGCCGCCGTGCAGGGCATCCGCGACCTGCTCGGCCTCTCCCGGGGCGCCCCGATCCCGCAGGGGCTGGTGTCCGCCGTCAAGATGGGCACCACGGTCGCCACCAATGCCCTGCTGGAGCGCAAGGGCGACCGCACCCTGTTCGTCACCACCCGCGGCTTCCGCGACGCGCTGCGCATCGGCTATCAGGCCCGGCCCGACATCTTCGCCAAGAAGATCGTGCTGCCCGACATGCTCTATGACAGCGTTCTGGAAGTGGACGAGCGCGTGCGGGCCGACGGCACCGTGGAAGCTGCGCCCGACCTCGCCACGGTGCGCACCGCGCTGGAAGCCGCGCGGGCGCAGGGCATCGTCGCCGTCGCCATCGCCTTCATGCATGGCTACCGCTATCCCGAGCACGAGCGGCAGGTGGCGGAACTGGCGCGGGAGCTTGGCTTTCCGCAGGTTTCCGTCTCCCACGAGGTCTCCCCGCTCATCAAGCTGGTGGGACGCGGCGACACCACGGTCGCCGATGCCTATCTCTCGCCCATCCTGCGCCGCTATGTGGCGCAGGTGGCGGACGAACTCTCCGCCGGCCATGACGGCGCCGCCGAAACCATCCGCCTCATGTTCATGATGTCCTCGGGCGGTCTCACCGCCGCGGACCTGTTCCAGGGCAAGGACGCCCTGCTCTCCGGCCCTGCGGGCGGGGTGGTGGGCGCCTCCGAGACCGGCCGCATCGCCGGCCTGGAGCGCATCATCGGCTTCGACATGGGAGGCACCTCCACCGATGTCTGCCACTTCGACGGCGAACTGGAGCGGGCCTTCGACACCGAGGTCGCCGGCGTGCGCATCCGCGCGCCCATGATGCGCATCCACACCGTCGCGGCGGGGGGCGGCTCCATCCTGCATTATGACGGCGCCCGCTTCCGCGTCGGCCCGGACAGCGCCGGCGCCAATCCCGGCCCCGCCTGCTACCGCCGGGGCGGACCGCTCGCCGTCACCGACGCCAATGTGATGCTCGGCAAGCTGATCCCCGACTTCTTCCCGAAGATCTTCGGCCCCGGCCAGGACCGTCCGCTGGACGCGGATGCGGTGCGCGAGAAATTTGCGGCGCTCGCCGGGACCATCGGGGACGGTCGTGCGCCGGAGGCGGTCGCAGATGGCTTCATCACGATCGCTGTCGAGAATATGGCGAATGCCATCAAGAAGATCTCGGTCGAGCGCGGCTATGATGTGACGCGCTATGCCCTCTCCTGCTTCGGCGGCGCGGGCGGGCAGCATGCCTGCCTGGTGGCCGATGCGCTGGGCATGAAGTCGGTCCACATCCACCCCTTCTCCGGCCTGCTTTCCGCCTATGGCATGGGGCTCGCCGCCATCCGCGCGCACCGCACCCGCGCGGTCGGCGAGCGGCTGGAAACCGGCGCCATTGCTGGGCTTGAGGCGCTGCGCGCCGCGCTGGCGACCGAGACGACGACCGAGGTGGCCGGGCAGGGCGTGCCGGCCGGCGAGATCGACACCGAGGCCAAGGCGCACCTGCGCTACGAGGGGACCTTCCCGCCATGATGGACGAGTTCGAGGCCCGCCACCGCAGCCAGTTCGGCTTCGTCTCCCCCGAAAAGCAGGTGGTGGTGGAAGCGCTGGAAGTTCAAGCCTTTGGCGGCGGCGCCGGGATCACGGAGCCCGACCATCCGCTCGCCTCCGGCGCGCCGGAAGCCTGCCGCACCGCCCGCTTCTTCTCCCGCGGCACCTGGCACGACGCCCCCGTGGTGCTGCGCGCCGCCTTCAAGCCCGGCATGGTCCTGGACGGCCCCGCCATCGTCATCGAGCCCAACCAGACCGTGGTGGTGGAAGACGGCTGGCGTGCGGAAATGACCGTGAAGGATCACCTCCTGCTGACCCGCTCCCGCGAGATGCAGCGCGCCGGCGCGGTGGGCACCCATGCCGATCCGGTGATGCTGGAGGTGTTCAACAACCTGTTCATGTCCATCGCCGAGCAGATGGGCGTGACGCTCCAGAACACCGCCTACTCGGTCAACATCAAGGAACGGCTGGATTTTTCTTGCGCCGTCTTCAACGCCGAAGGGCATCTGGTGGCCAATGCGCCGCACATGCCGGTGCATCTCGGCTCCATGGACAAGTCCGTGGAAACCGTGATCCGCGAGAATGCCGGCGCCATCCGCCCCGGCGACGTGTTCGCCCTCAACGCCCCCTATAATGGCGGCACCCACCTGCCCGACATCACGGTGGTGACGCCGGTGTTCGACGACGAGGGCAAGGACCTGCTGTTCTGGGTCGCCTCGCGCGGCCACCATGCGGACGTGGGCGGCGTCGCCCCCGGCTCCATGAGCCCGCGCGCCACCAGCATCGACGAGGAAGGCGTCTATATCGACAATTTCAAGCTGGTGGATCAGGGCCGCTTCCGCGAGCAGGAGCTGAACGACCTGCTGCTCGGCGCAAGATACCCGGCCCGCAATCCCGTGCAGAACGTCGCCGACCTCAAGGCCCAGATCGCGGCCAACGAGAAGGGCGTGCGGGAACTGAAGAAGATGATCGCCCTGTTCGGGCTTGATGTGGTCACCGCTTATATGGGCCATGTGCAGGACAACGCCGCCGAGAGCGTGCGCCGCGTTCTGGATCGGCTTGAGGACTGTGACTTTACCTATGAGATGGACCAGGGCACGGTCATCAAGGTGAAGATCAGCGTGGACAAGGCGGCCCGCACCGCCACCGTGGACTTCACCGGCACCTCGCCCCAGCAGCCCACCAACTTCAACGCGCCCGAGCCCGTCACCCGTGCGGCGGTGCTCTATGTGTTCCGCGTCATGGTGGATGACATGATCCCCATGAATGCCGGCTGCCTGCGGCCCATCGAGATCGTGGTGCCAAAGGGCTCCATGCTTTCGCCGGTCTATCCCGCCGCCGTGGTGGCGGGGAATGTGGAGACCTCGCAGGCGGTGACCAACTGCCTGTTCGGCGCGCTGAAAGCCATGGCGGCCTCCCAGGGCACCATGAACAACCTCACCTTCGGCAACGACCAGGTGCAGTATTACGAGACCATCTGCTCCGGCTCTCCCGCCGGCCCCGGCTTCGAAGGGACGGATGCGGTCCATGTCCACATGACCAATTCCCGCCTCACCGACCCGGAAATCCTGGAAACCCGCTTTCCCGTGCTGCTGGAGGAGTTTCACATCCGGGCGGGGTCTGGCGGCAAGGGGCGCTGGAGTGCGGGCGGGGGCACCTATCGCCGCATCCGCTTCCTGGAACAGATGGACTGCGCCCTGCTCTCCTCCCACCGCCGGGTGCGCCCGTTCGGCATCGAGGGTGGCGAGCCGGGCCAGCTCGGCGAAGCCTATGTCCGCCGCAATGACGGCTCCCACGAGCAACTGGAAGGCTGCGCCCAGACGGTTCTGGAACCGGGCGAGGCGGTGATCGTCATCACCCCCACCGGCGGCGGCTACGGCAAGGCCGGCTGACGCGGCGCCGGCCGCCCTCCCCGTTCGGCGGAGGGCGGCCGGCCGCTATCTCTTGCGGCCGGCGATCTGCAGCAGCGCCCGCTCGCAGATGGCTTCGGCAAGCGGGGCGTTGCGGCGGCAGGAGAGAATCGCCTCGTCCACCATCAGCAGCGCCCGCAGGCACTGTCCGGCGGAAAGGCTGCGCAGGGCGCGCTCCAGATGGGGCTTGCGGGAGAAGTGAACCGCCGGCTTCTGCTGGTCGATCACCCGGTCGATGCTGCCCCCGGCTTCCACCGCCAGCGCCATCTGGTGCAGGCTGGTGAGGCCGCGCAGCAGGGAGCCGAGCACGGCGTCGGGCCGCGTCGCCGC
>NCCY01000273.1:0-4072 GCA_002279855.1 Rhizobiales bacterium 12-68-15 | reverse complement strand
TTTGAGATTTCCCCGCGCGAGGCGAGGCGGTCGCCGCCGATCAGCGAGACCAGCAGGTCCTTCGCGTCCCGGTCGATCGCCAGACCGGCTTCCGCCAGCATGCTGTCCACGAGGCGGGCAAGGTCGCGTTCGCCATCCGCATAGCAGGCGATGGCGAGCGCTGCCTTGTGCCCCTCGCACAGGGACCGCAAGGCCGCTCCGCGCTTGAGATCGCCGGCCTCGATCACCACCAGCGCATCGCACGGCTCGGCAAGAATGGGCTCGATGGCCGGCACGATGTTGCGGCTGCCGGCCCGCACCCAGACCACGCGCTGCCCGCCGAACAGGCCGATGGTGCGGGTCTCATCCACGAGGCGGCGCGGATCGCTGGCGATCTCGTCGCCATCAAGGCGCACCACCGCGAAGGGGTCGGCCGTGTCCGGCACCGCGCGCTTCACCAGCCCCGCAGCGCGCTCGCGCACGAGGCCGGTATCGGGTCCATAGAGCAGGACCACGGGATGCGCCTTGTCCCGGCGCGTCAGCGCGGTCTCGGCATCGGAGGGGCGAACCGCAACCATGGCGGCCCCGGATCAGCGCGGCGGGGCCGCTGGCCCCACGGGTGCGGTGCCCGCCTGCTGCTGCTTGACGAAGAAGGCCGCCAGCTGCGCCTTGATCATCTCGGACAGGGTGCCGCCGGCGCGCTTCTCGGCATCACGGGTGGCGCTGTAATTGGCAAACCGCTCCTGGCTCACGTCGATGGAGGCTGACGCGGCCGCGGACCCGGAGGCAACGGCGGGCTTGTCCTCCGCCCCGGCCTGCACCATCCGCCAGTCGGCGGACACGCGCACCACCTTGGCCTCCGGCAGGCCGGAGGAGGTGTTGACGATGGCATAGCTCGAGGTGGACTTCACCTTCATGTAGAGCTTGTAGGGCGCATCGCTCGGATTGCCCGCGCCGCCGGTCAGGGCGAAGATCAGGTCGTTGCGCAGCTCATTGCCCAGTTCGCCCTCGATCCTCACCACCTGGATGGAGGCGAGCTTTTCCTTCAGCGCCGGGCCGGCCTGCGTGTTGTCGCTGGCATACATTGGCCGGAAGCAGCCGGTCAGCGCCCCCGCCACCGCAAGCAGGGTGGCAAGGCGCAGGATGCGAAAGGCGGGGCGGCGCGCGGCGCGATCAGGCGACAACATTCACGATCCTCTGTGGCACCACGATGATACGCTTCGGCGGGCGCCCGTCGAGGGCGCGCTGGACGGTTTCGAGCGCGAGCACGGCGGCCTCCACCTCTGCGGGGGTCGCGTCGAGGGCCACTTCGATGTCGTCGCGCTTGCGGCCGTTGATCTGGATCGGCAGCGTGACGGTGTCCCGCTTCAGCAATGCCGGATCGGCCTTCGGCCAATCGGCTTCTGCCGCGAGACCCGTGTGGCCGAGGGCAACCCAGCATTCCTCGGCGAGGTGAGGAACCATCGGCCCCACCACACGCACCAGAATTTCCGCCGCCTCGCGCAGCACCACACCGAGGCCCTCGCCCGTGCCGGACGCACGCGCGGCCGAGATCGCCTGCCCGAAGGCGTTGGCGAATTCGTGCACATGGGCCACGGCCACGTTGAAGCGCAGGCGCTCGATATCATCCGCCACCGTCGCGGCGAGGCCATGGGCGGCGCGGCGCAGCGCCAGCGCGTCCTTGCCGAAGGCGGTCGGGAAGGGCGTGCCGGCCGGCGCGCCCAGTTCAAGGGCATCGCCCACCAGACGCCACACCCGCTGCACGAAGCGCCATGCGCCCTCGATGCCGGCCTGCGTCCACTCGCTGTCGCGCTCGGGCGGGGTGTCGGAGAGCATGAACCAGCGGGCGCAATCCACGCCATAGGTGTCCGCCACCACCTCGGGGGGCACCACGTTCTTCTTCGACTTGGACATCTTCTCCGGCGGACCGACCGTGACCGGCTCGCCGGTGTCGATCTTCACGGCCTTGCCGTCGCCCAGCAGCTTGACCTCTTCGGGGAATAGCCAGCGGCCGGCCGGATCCTTGTAGGTCTCGTGGACGATCATGCCCTGCGTGAACAGCCCGGCGAAGGGCTCGGTCACATCCACACGGCCACACGCCTTCAGCGCGCGGGTGAAGAAGCGGGAATAGAGCAGGTGCAGGATCGCATGCTCGATGCCGCCGATATACTGGTCCACCGGCAGCCAGTGGGCCACCTCCTGCTTGTCCAGCGGGCGCTCGGCGCTGTCGCTGGCATAGCGCAGGAAGTACCAGGACGAATCCACGAAGGTGTCCATGGTGTCCGTCTCGCGCCGGGCCGGCGCGCCGCATTTCGGGCACGGCACGTCGCGCCACGCCTTGGCGCGGTCCAGCGGATTGCCGGGACGGTCGAAGGTCACATCATCCGGCAGCTGCACGGGAAGCTGGTCGCGGGGCACCGGCACCGGGCCGCATGTGG
Organism: Rhizobiales bacterium 12-68-15; assembly: GCA_002279855.1. Lineage (GTDB taxonomy): Bacteria > Pseudomonadota > Alphaproteobacteria > Rhizobiales > Xanthobacteraceae > Aquabacter. The sequence continues at coordinate 1,655 of NCCY01000273.1, read as the reverse complement.
TGCAATGGATGACCGGGATGGGGCATCCCCAGTAGCGCTGGCGGGAAATACCCCAGTCGCGCAGGCGGAAGTTCACCCGCCGCGTGCCCTGCGGCTGGTCTTCCACCCGGAAGCGCTCCAGCCGGCGGGCGACCGCCTCCTTGGCGTCCGCGATGCTCATGCCGTCGAGGAAGCCCGAATTGAACAGTGTCCCCTCGCCGTCATAGGCCTCGGTGCCGATGGCAAAGTCCGCCGGATCGGTGTCGGGCGGCAGCACCACCGGCTTGACCGGCAGGCCATATTTGCGGGCGAAATCGAGGTCGCGCTGGTCGTGGGCGGGGCAGCCGAAAATGGCGCCGGTGCCGTAGTCCATCAGCACGAAGTTCGCGATATAGACCGGGACGGTCAGGGTCTCGTCCAGCGGATGCACGACGGTGAGCCCGGTGTCATAGCCGAGCTTCTCCTGCGTCTCGATCACTTCCGCAGACGTGCCGCCGCGCTTGCATTCGGCAATGAAGGCCGCGACGCGGGCGTCGCCTTCCGCGAGCCGCGCGGAGAGCGGATGGTCGGGCGAAAGCGCGAGGAAGGCCGCGCCGAACAGCGTGTCGGGGCGCGTGGTATAGACCTTCACCGTCGGCACGGCGGACGCTTTCGCGCTGGCCCTGGACAGTTCGAACAGGACTTCAAGCCCTTCCGACCGCCCGATCCAGTTGCGCTGCATGAGCCGCACGCGGTCGGGCCAGCGATCCAGCGTGTCGAGCGCGTCCAGCAGTTCCTGGGCGAAGTCGGTGATGCGCAGGAACCACTGCGACAGCTTGCGCCGCTCCACCACGGCGCCCGAGCGCCAGCCGCGCCCCTCGATCACCTGCTCATTGGCAAGGACGGTGTGATCGACCGGATCCCAGTTGACCTCGCTCTCCTTGCGATAGGCGAGGCCCGCCTCCAGGAAGTCGAGGAAGATGCGCTGCTGCTCGGCATAATAGGAGGGATCGCAGGTGGCGATCTCGCGGTCCCAGTCGAGCGACAGGCCGAGGAGCTGAAGCTGCTCCTTCATGGAGGCGATGTTCTCGTAGGTCCACGCCTTGGGATGGATGCCGCGCTCGATGGCCGCGTTCTCCGCCGGCAGGCCGAAGGAATCCCACCCCATGGGGTGCAGCACGTTGAAGCCCTGCATCCGCTTGTAGCGGGCGAGCACGTCGCCCATCACATAATTGCGCCCATGGCCGATGTGGATGCGCCCCGACGGATAGGGGAACATTTCCATCACGAAGAATTTCGGGCGCGGATCATCGTTGCGGGCGCGGAAGATGCCGCGCTCCCGCCAGGTCTGCTGCCACTTCGGTTCGGCTTCGCGGGCGTTATAGCGTTCTGCGGTCATGGTCTCGTGCGGGTTCAAAAGCGCCGGGACTAGGACAGAAAGCGGCCCACGGGTCAACCGCCGTCAGCGCTTTCCCGCGCGCGGCCTTGCCATGCCCCGGCGCATCGGCCATCAACGACAGGGGCGTTGAGCGGGAGGCTGCTGTGAAGGCTGGTATCGGACGGAGCGCGTTCTTCGGGACGGCCGCGGGCGCATTGGGCTGCGTTTTGCCCGCCCTGTTCCTGCCCGTCACGGCATCGGCCGCAGTTCCGGGGGAGGCTGCCGTGAAAGGCGCGGAGCTCTCCGTGCTCTGGGCGCT
>NCCY01000018.1 GCA_002279855.1 Rhizobiales bacterium 12-68-15 | reverse complement strand
ACCGCGATGCCGACCGTCAGTGCATGGCCGATAAAGGCCGGATCCACCGGGCCGAACAGAGGCTTGGGCGGCTTCTTCGCCGCCTGCCGCTTCGAGGTCAGAATGTCCACGGCGGTGGCGATGGCGACCCCGAGGCACACTTCCGCCCCGCGCATGAGGATGGTGCGCAGCACCGGCTCGTCCGAGACCATGGTGTGATAGGTCATCAGCGGAACGGTGAAGCCCATGAGGATGAAGGCGTAGCTGTAGCGGCTCACCGCCTGCGCATAGACGGCGAGCGCGCAGGCAAGGCCGGTCGCCAGATAGACCAGCGGCGCGTTCTTGCCGTCCAGCATGATGGCATAGGCAATGACGCCGCCCGCCACCGTGCCCGCGATGCGTTCCAGCCCGCGCTGGAGGGTGGCGTTCTTGTCGTTCTGGAACACGCGCAGCACGCTGATGGCGGCCCAGACCGGCATTTCGAGGCCCAGCCAGTGGGCGAGCAGCACGGCGGCGATGATGCCGAGCGTCACCCGCCCCGCGATCAGCGCCCGCTCGCCCCAGAGGGTGAAGGCGCGCAGGTCCGCCCAGGCATTGACCTCGAACCGCTCCACGGCGCGCAGCGGTTCCTCCAGAAGCTCCACCGCGCCTTCCAGCGCGGCTTCTTCCAGGTCCTCCAGCTCGCGCTCGATGCTGTCGCGCCCTGCCATCTTTCTCACCCGTGACCGTGCCGTCTGGTGTCCGCCCGTCTGTATCATGATGGAGGATGCCGCGCCGCCCCGTCCCGTGCTATCGCTTCGGCGAGAACATTTTGACTGCATTGGTCTTTTGCCGGCGGGGGATGGTTCGCCAGATCGGCGCCGCGCTATACTGGATGCAGGATGGGATTGCGCGGCCGAGACGGGGCCGCGCGGGCAGGAAACGGAGAACGGGAATGGCACCCAGGGTTGCGGATGTGATGGCGCGTCTTCTGGTTTCCGCTGGCGTTGAGCGGGTATGGGGCGTCGTGGGCGACAGCCTTAACGGCTTCACCGATGCGCTGCGCGCGACGCCGATCAAGTGGATGCATGTGCGCCACGAAGAGGTGGCGGCGTTCGCCGCAGGCGCGGAAGCGCAGGTCACCGGAAAGCTCGCGGTGTGCGCGGGAAGCTGCGGGCCGGGCAATCTGCATCTCATCAACGGCCTGTTCGACTGCCACCGCACCCGCACGCCGGTGGTCGCCATCGCCGCCCACATCCCGAGCCCGGAAATCGGCTCCGGCTATTTCCAGGAAACCCATCCGGAAAGCCTGTTTCGCGAGTGCTCGCATTATTGCGAGCTGGTCTCCAGCCCGGAGCAGATGCCCCGCGTGATGGAGATCGCCATGCGCACGGCGATCCAGAAGCAGGGCGTGGCGGTCATCGTCATTCCCGGCGACGTGGCCCTCAAGCCGGCGGTCGGGCCGGTGAGCGGCGCCTTCTCGCCGGTGGAACTGCCGCAGGTCACGCCGCCCGATGCGGAGGTGGAGAAGCTCTCCGCCCTCATCGACGGCGCGCAGCGCATCACCCTTCTGTGCGGCGCGGGCTGCGCGGGCGCCCATGACGAGGTGGTGGCGCTGGCCGCCGCGCTCAAGGCGCCCATCGTCCACACGCTCCGCGGCAAGGAGCATGTGGAGCACGACAATCCCTATGACGTGGGCATGACCGGCTTCATCGGCTTCCCCTCCGGCTACCACGCCATGCGCGAGGCCGACCTGCTGCTGATGGTGGGCACCGATTTCCCCTATCGCCAGTTCTATCCCACCGAGGCGAAGGTGGCGCAGATCGACATCCGGGCGGAAAATCTCGGGCGCCGCACCAACCGGCTCGATCTCGGCCTCGTGGGCGACGTCAAGCTGACGCTGGCCAAGCTGCTTGCGATCCTGAAGCCGCGCACGGACGCGCGCTTCCTTGAGGCCACCCAGCAGCATTACGTGACCTCCCGCAAGGATCTGGACGCGCTCGCCATCCCGGCGGCTGCCGGCAAGCCGATCCATCCGCAATATCTCGCCCGGATGGTGGACGAGGTTGCGGCGGACGATGCCGTCTTCACCTGCGACGTGGGCGAGACCACGGTGTGGGCGGCGCGCTACCTGAAGACCAACGGCAAGCGCACCCTGCTCGGCTCCCTCATCCACGGCTCCATGGCCAATGCCATGCCGCAGGCGATCGGCGCGCAGGGGGCGTGTTCCGGCCGGCAGGTGGTCTCGCTCTCGGGCGATGGCGGCTTCACCATGCTCATGGGCGACATCATCTCCCTGCGCCAGCTCGACCTGCCGGTGAAGATCGTGGTCTTCAACAACGGCCTGCTCGGCTTCGTGGACATGGAGATGAAGGCGGCCGGCTTCCTCAATGTGGGCACCGACCTGCACAATCCCGACTTCGCCGCCATGGCCAATGCCATCGGCATCCTCGGCATCCGGGTGGAGAATTCCGCCGATGTGCGCCCGGCGCTGGAGAAGGCCTTCGCCCATCCCGGCCCCGCTCTTGTCGATGTCGTGACCGACAAGATGGAACTGGTCATGCCCCCCGCCATTAAGGCGGAGCAGGCCATCGGCTTCTCGCTCTATGCGGCGCGCGCGATCATGAACGGGCGCGGCGACGAGTTGCTGGAACTGGCGCGGACCAACCTGTTCCGGTGACACGCGCCGGGTTTTGGAGAGGCTGATGCGGCGCGGGCTGCTGTTCGGGGGCGCGGGCCTCGCAATTGTGGCGGCGCTCGCAGCCTCGCTTCTGCTTGCCTTCGCGTGGCTTCCCGCCACGGAGGGGCTGCGGCGGCAGCTGGTGGCGGAGCGGCTGTCCCATTACTGGGGCGAGCCGGTCACCATTTCCGGCAAGGTCGAGCTTGCGCTGTGGCCGCGCCCCGTCCTGCGGGTTGAGGGCCTGACCTCCACCACGGACGGGGTTTCGCCGGTTCAGGTGCGCGAGCTGCGGCTGCTGTTCGCCCGCTGGACCCGCATGGCGACCCGCCCCCTGCTGTTCGCCATGGCGGTGGAGGATGCGCGGCTCGAATTCCCGCTGAAACCCTCGGCCGATGCCGCGCCGGGGACGCTGCTCTCGTCTCCGGTCGCCTTCTTCTCCGTGCTGCCGCGCCTGCGGTTGAAGAATGTGGTGTTCGATTTCGTGGACCCGCAGGACAACTGGCGCTTCTCGCTGGACGTCAGCCAGGTGCAGAGCCGGTTGCGGGACGGGGTGGAGTATCTGGAGGCCTCCGCCAGCCTGAACGGTTCGCCGCTGCGCCTCGCCTTCCAGTTCGACCGCGAGCCCCATCCCCCCGTGCCGGAAGCCCCGCCCTATGGCGCGGCGCTCTCCGTCGAGGGACCGGGGCTCTCCGCGCAGGTCCATACGCGCTCCTGGCGGGCGGCGTTCGACGACAATCTCACGCTCTCCGTCGCGGCCACCTCGTCGTCCATCGGCGACCTGCTGGAAGTCGCCGGCATCGCCCGCACCGTGGACGGGCGCGGGACCCTCGCGGCGACCCTGCTCACCGATCCGGCCCGCGTCTCCGCGCGCGGCATCGCGCTCGATCTCGATTTCACCTCGGGCGTGCGCACCGCCATCACGGGGAACGTGTCGGACCTGCTGGATGGCACCGGCATCGATCTCACCACGGTCACCGACATCAAGCCGGGGGCGCAGCCGGCCTCCTCGCTGCTGGATATCACGGTGACGCGCCTGTCCGGCCGTTTCCATGACGGGCCGAAGGGCCTCATGCTGAGCGAGGCGGAACTGACCACCAACGCCTTCTCCCAGAATCTGCGGGATATCGGCCCGATCTCCGTCGCCTCCATCCGGCGCGACGATGCGGGCCGGGTGGCGCTGATCGGCATCAGCATCCAGGGCAGTCCCGATCCGGACCCGCTGTTCCACCTCACGGGCAATGTGGGGGACACGCTCGGCATCAAGGACATCTCGCTTGCCGGCGATTTCGACCTGCCGCTGGACGATGTGCTGGATGTGCCCGACAGCGCGGACGGCAAGCTCGGGCGGCTGGTGGGCGCCGCCGCCATCACCGATGCCGGCGGTCCGGTGCGGCTGGAGACATTTTCGGCCGAGCTGCGCGGCAGCGACCTCCTGTCCGCCGGCCTCAAGCTGCGCGATGCCAGTGCGACGCGGCCGGACGAGAGCGTGATGGAGGTGACGCTGGATGTGCCCAAACTCGGCCCCCTCGCCACCGTGCTCGGCACCAGCACCAGCTTTTCCGGGGGCGTCGGCTTTTCCGGCACCTTCGAGCGCAAGGGCGAGGCGGTGCGCTCGAAAGGGCGGCTCGACATCGGCCGCACGCAGGTCAACGGCACCCTCAGCGCGGAGGTGAAGGACGGGAGGCCGCGGGTGTTCGGACCGCTGTCCTCTCCCTCTGTCCATGTGGACGAGCTGGCGAACCTGCTTTTCGGCGGTCCGGAGGGGGCTCCAAAGCCCCGCATCGCGGTGGCCGGCGTGCGCATGGACCAGAACCGGACGTTAGACCTTGCCCATGCGGTGGACCTGGACATTGATGTGAAGGCGGACCGGATCGACGGCATCGGTGTCAGCGCCGGCGACCTTTCGGCCACGCTGCGGCTCGACAACGGGGCCTTCAAGGCCGATCCGGTGGTCGTCACCATCGGCCGGGGCCGCCTCCGCGCCACCCTCACCGAGGCAAACGGGGAGCGCATGCGCATCAAGGGATCGGGAGAGGGCTGGCCGCTGGAAGGTCTGGCGGGCGGCTCCACCCATCTGATCCGCTCCGGCACCGTGGCCGCGAGCTTCGACGTCACAGCCGGCACCGGCATGCTGGATCTCGCCGGCCTCGGCCTGTTCGGCAGCCTGTTCAATCCGGCAGTCCTGAGCGGGGAAAGCCACCTGCGCTGCGTGCGCATTCCGCTGCAATTCTCCGCCGGTGTCGGGCGGACGGACCCCGCCATCATCGTGGAAACCGAGCATGTGCGGGCGGTGGGACGGGGGACGGTGAACATGGCCCGCGAGACCGTGGATCTCGATTTCACGCCCAGCCCGCTCAATGGCGGCGGCGCCGGCTATTCCTTCACGGTCAAGGGACCGCTCGCAAAGCCGGCCGTTGCCCTTGGCGGAAAGACACAGGCGCCGGTCCGTGGCGGGTGCAGCGGCTGAGGGGCGGCTGTCAGAATGGCAGGTCGCCGCCAAGGGTCGTGACGATGGCGCCCAGCAGAAGGGCGAGGCTGGACCGCCGCCCGGTCACGAACAGCAGCAGGACCAGCTGGATGGCGGTGAGCAGCATCATGGCATGGGCGACGAGCCCGCCGCCGTCATCGCCTGCATCCAGCTCCACACCGGAGAGCACCAGCGCCAGTTCATAGGCGAAGCCGACGGCATTCACCGCGAGAAGCCCGCCGATGACGATGCCACGCACCTTGAAATAATAGGCGTCGAAATCCGGCCAGAGCTTCACGTCCGCCGGGAAGACAAAGGTGGAGAGGGCAAAGTAGGTGCCGATCACCGCCATGAAGCCGGCAAGCCCGAACAGGGTGGTGGGCACATGGGGGCCGATCTGGCCGAAATTGAACCAGAAGGTCACCTGATCCAGCAGCATCAGGGCGCCGAGTGTCGGAACCAGCCAGCCGATATGCACCGGCGGGCCGCCGGTCTCCTCCACCTTGTGATGGACACGCCAGAGTTTTGCGAAGCCCTTCAGCAGTTCCGACACCGCCAGCGCGAGCACGATGCCGAACACCCGCGCCACGAGGTCGAAATTGCTCATGGCTCAGCCCCCGAGATAGACCCGGCGATAGCGGCGGCCGAGGGAGGTCAGCACTTCGTATCCGATGGTGCCGGCATGGGCGGCGAGATCATCCACGCTGAGGCCGTCCCCCAGCACCACGGCCCGGTCTCCGCGCGTCACGGCGCCATCCGGCAGGTCGGTGATGTCAATCGCGCACAGGTCCATGGAGACGCGGCCGACAAGGGGGCAGCGCTGTCCGGCGAGGATCACCTCCGCGCCACGCCTTGCATCGCTGGCGCCGGATGCGCGCAGGAACCCGTCCGCATAGCCGAGGGAGAGAATGGCAAGCCGGCTGCGGCGGGTGAGGGTGGAGGCGGCGCCATAACCGACGCTTTCGCCCGCTTCCCCCGTGCGCAACTGGATGACGGGAACCTCAAGCCGCACTACCGGCTTCAGCGCCGGTGCGCTGGCAAGGGACCGCCCGCCATAGAGCGCGACGCCGGGCCGGGCGAGGTCGAAATGATAGCTCCGCGGCAGCAGGCAGCCGGCGGAATTGGCGAGCGAAGCGGGCACGCCGGGAAACAGCGCAGCCACAGCGGCAAAGCGCTCCCGCTGGAGGGCGGTGAGCGGATGGCCCGGCGTGTCGCCACAGGCGAGGTGCGTCATGACGAGGGACGGGGTGAAGCCGGCGCCCCGCTCCGCCACCTGCCGGGCCTCCTCCAGCGAGAGGCCGAGCCGGTTCATGCCGGTGTCCACATGGAGCGCGGCGGGCAGGTCCGCGCCGCGCGCGGCGCAGGCCGCCGCCCAGTCGGCGATCTCGGGCAGGCTTCCCAGCACCGGGCGGGCGTCCGCCGCGAGCATGGCGTCCACATTGCCCGGCAGCAGGCCGCCAAGCACATAGAGGGTCGCGTCCGGCACGGCGGCGCGCAGCGGCGCGGCCTCTTCCGCCAGCGCCACGAAGAAGGTGCGCGCGCCCGCCGCCCGCAGGGCGGGGGCCGCCCGCGCGACGCCGAGGCCATAGGCATCCGCCTTCACGACTGCCGCACACGCCGCCGGCGCGATGCGGGCCGCCAGCATGCGCCAGTTGTCCGCCAGCGCGGCAAGGTCGATGGTCAGTACCCCGCCTGCGGGAGCGCTGCCCGTCGCCGCGCCTGTCGTCCGGGTATCGCCACCCGTCTCGGCGCTTTCTTTTGATGTATCGCCGCTCATCGCGGCTCCGGGAAGCGGTCGGACTGGGCGAGATTGGAAAAGCGGGTGAACTGCGCCTCGAACTGCACCTTCACAGTGCCGGTGGGGCCGTGGCGCTGCTTGCCGATGATGACTTCAGCCACGCCCTCGGCGGCCTTCATGTCGGCCTCCCACTTGAACCATTCCTCGGTTCCGGGCTTCGGCTCGCGGCTCTTGAGGTAATATTCCTCGCGATACACGAACATGACCACGTCGGCGTCCTGCTCGATGGAGCCGGATTCGCGCAGGTCCGACAGTTGCGGCCGCTTGTCGTCGCGCGATTCCACCTGACGCGACAATTGCGAGAGCGCCATGATCGGAACCTTCAGTTCCTTGGCCAGCGCCTTGAGGCCGGTGGTGATCTCGGTGATTTCCTGCACGCGGCCCTGCGAGGCGGTCTTGGACGAGCCGGTGAGGAGCTGGAGATAGTCCACCACCATGAAGTCGAGGCCGCGCTGGCGCTTCAGGCGGCGGGCGCGGGCGACAAGCTGGGCGATGGAGATGCCGCCGGTGTCGTCGATATAGAGCGGCACCACCTGCATGCTCTGGGCGGCGGCGGCGAGCTTGGAGAATTCGCTTTCCGTGATGTCGCCGCGCCGGACCTTGTAGGACGCCACTTCCGCCTGCTCGGACAGGATACGGGTGGCGAGCTGCTCGGCCGACATTTCCAGCGAGAAGAAGCCGACAATGCCGCCGGAGACGCTTTCCACCGAGCCGTCCGGCTTGGTCTCGCCGCGATAGGAGGCGGCGATGTTGTAGGCGATGTTGGTGGCGAGCGAGGTCTTGCCCATGGCCGGGCGGCCCGCGAGGATGATCAGATCGGACGGCTGGAGGCCGCCCATCTGGTGGTCGAGATCGTCAAGGCCGGAGGCGATGCCGGAGAGGTGCCCGTCGCGCTGGAAGGCGGCGGAGGCCATGTCCACCGCTTCGCGCAGCGCCTCGCCGAAGCGCAGGAAGCCGCCGTCATAGCGCCCGCTCTCGGCGATGGCGTAGAGGCGCTTTTCCGCTTCCTCGATCTGCTCCTGGGGGCTCGCATCCACCGGCGCGTCATAGGCGTCGGTGACGATCTCCTCGCCGATGCGGATCAGGTCGCGCCGCACCGCGAGGTCGTAGATCGCCCGGCCGTAATCCTCGGCATTGATGATGGTGGTGGCTTCCGCCGCGAGCCGCGCCAGATAGCGCGGGCCGGACAGGCCGGCCACATCGAGGTCGGCGGGCAGGAAGGTCTTGAGCGTGACCGGCGTCGCGGTCTTGCCCGCGCGCACCAGCGCGCCGGACAGTTCGAAGATGCGCGCGTGGATCGGCTCGTAGAAATGCTCCGGGCGCAGAAAGTCCGAGACGCGGTAATAGGCCTCGTTGTTCACCAGGATGGCACCCAGCAGCGCCTGCTCCGCCTCCACATTGTGGGGAGCCTGCCGATAGGAGGGGTCCGCCTGACCCTTGGTCGCGGGAACGTCGAGCATGATCGCCTTGGCTTGTTGGCCTTCAGATTTAACAGACGCACCGAGCTTCGCGAACGATGTTGAACGCCGGGTTATCCCCTGCGAAAAACTGCGGGGATAAGTGTCGGGAGGCGGACCGCGCCCGCGTCCTCGGGCTTGTCCGCTCCGGCAAGGGTCCCGCCCTGCAAGGCTGCCTTGCATCCATGCGCACGCAAACGTCGTATCGATGGGATATAGAACGAGCCATGCCGCACACCATGCCGCCCATCCTGCGCGTTTCCCATCTCTCCAAGGTCTACAAGGGCGGTTTCACCGCCCTGAACGACGTGTCGCTTGAGCTGAAGCAGGGCGAGATCTTTGCCCTGCTCGGCCCCAACGGCGCGGGCAAGACCACGCTCATCTCCATCGTCTGCGGGCTGGTGAACCCCACCGGCGGCACGGTGGAGGTTTCCGGCCACGACATCATCCGCGACTACCGGCCGGCCCGCGAGCTGATCGGGCTCGTGCCGCAGGAACTCAAGACCGATTCGTTCGAGACGGTGTGGAACACCGTGTCCTTCAGCCGGGGCCTGTTCGGAAAGCCCCGCAACGACGCCCATATCGAGCGCGTCCTGAAGGACCTGTCCCTGTGGGACAAGAAGGACAACATGATCATGACCCTTTCAGGGGGCATGAAGCGGCGCGTGCTGATCGCGAAAGCCCTCTCCCACGAGCCGCGCGTGCTGTTCCTGGACGAGCCCACCGCCGGCGTGGACGTGGAATTGCGCCGCGACATGTGGCGGCTGGTGCGCCAGCTCCGCGACGAGGGCGTCACCATCATCCTCACCACCCATTATCTGGAGGAGGCGGAGGAGATGGCGGACCGCATCGGCGTCATCCGCAAGGGCGAGCTGATGCTGGTGGACGAGAAGGACGCCCTGATGCGCCGCTTCGGCCAGAAGCGCGTGACCATCCAGCTCTCCCAGCAGCTTACCGCCATTCCCGCCGCCGTGGCCCGCACCGGGCTCACCCTGTCGCAGGACGGCCGCGCGCTGCTCCTCACCCTCGGCACCACGCCCGCCGAGGCGCCGGTCTCGGACCTGTTCCGCGCCCTGGCGCTCGCCGGCATCGCCTATTCGGACATCGAGACGCAGCAATCCTCGCTGGAGGACATCTTCGTCGAGCTGATGCGGGAGCACGCATGAACTTTCACGCCATCAAGGCCATCTACATGTTCGAGATGGCACGCACCGCGCGGACGCTGCTCCAGAGCGTGGTGTCGCCCGTGCTCTCCACCGCGCTCTATTTCATCGTCTTCGGCTCGGCCATCGGCGGGCACATGAACGCCATCGACGGCGTGGCCTACGGCTCGTTCATCGTGCCCGGCCTCATCATGCTGACGCTGCTGACTCAGAGCATTTCCAACGCCTCGTTCGGCATCTATTTCCCGCGCTTCGTGGGCACTATCTACGAAGTGCTCTCCGCGCCGGTCTCGGCGTTCGAGATCGTGGCCGGCTATGTGGGGGCGGCGGCCACCAAGTCCGTAATGCTGGGCCTCATCATCCTCGGTACCAGCACCTTCTTCGTCGAGGTGCAGGTGCTGCATCCGGTGTGGATGGTGAGCTTCCTCGTGCTCACCGGCATCACCTTCTCGCTGTTCGGCTTCATCATCGGCATCTGGGCGGACAATTTCGAGAAGCTGCAGATGATCCCGCTGCTGGTGGTCACGCCCCTGACCTTTCTGGGCGGCAGCTTCTATTCCATCGACATGCTGCCCCCGTTCTGGCGCAGCGTGACGCTGTTCAACCCCGTGGTCTATCTGGTCTCCGGCTTCCGCTGGAGCTTCTTCGGGGTGTCCGATGTCAACATCGCCATCAGCCTCGGCATGACGCTGGGCTTCCTCGCGCTGTGCCTCGTGGCGGTGTGGTGGATCTTCCGGACCGGGTATCGCCTGAAGAGCTGAGGGACGTCACTTTTTGCCCGGAGCCTTGCCTCCGGGCGACCGGCGCCGTCATTCCTCCGGTTCGGTGGAGAACAGCAGGGGGAAGCCCTCGGCCTTCGCCATGTCGGTGGCGCGGGTCGCCTTGGTCTCGGCCACGTCGCGGGGGAAGACGGCGACCACGCAGGTGCCGCGCTGGTGGGCGGTGGTCATCACGGCGAGGGCCGCGCCCTCGTCCATCCGGAATTCCGCCTGCAGCACGCTCACCACGAAATCGCGCGGGGTGAAGTCGTCATTGAGCAGCATCACCTTGTACAGGCGCGGCCGCTGCACGACCGGCCGCGTGCCGAGGCGGGGCTTCTGGCGGGTGGATCCCATGGTCACTGTCCCTCATCACTCCGTGCGCCGGATGCGCGCCTGACGCCTCGCCTCCGGCCGGTGTAACACCCATACTCCGGTCTCCGCCGCATGTGCACGGGCGGAGACTGCGTCCCTCATGTGGGCCATACTGACCGCAGGTTCCAGCCTTCCGGCCCGCATTCCTCCGTCCCGGCCGGGGGATGCCGCCGCACAGGAGCGCAGACGATGGCCCGCACCCCCGCATCCGCCCCGCCCCGCAAGACGCCCGCCCGGCGCGCATCCGCCAAATCCGCGTCTCCCAAGCCCGCGTCTTCCAGCTCGGCGCCCGCCGGCAGCCCTCCGCCCGCGAGCGCCGCCGCTGCCAGCGCACCGCCGCGCCGCGCCCGCATGCAGCTCACGGGCGCGCGGGCCACGGGGGCCGGCGCGCTCGGCGCCGGGTCCGTGGGCGCGCTGGCCTTCGGTGCGCTGGCGCTCGGAGCCTTCGCCATCGGGGCGCTGGCCATCGGCCGCCTCGCCGTCGGCCGTGCCCGCATCCGGCGGCTGGAGATCGACGAACTCATCATCCACCGCCGCACCGACGCCTGACCCCCAGCCTCACAGGTGCCGCAGCACCCGCACCGGCGGCTCGCTGAGCGCGCGCCAGGTGCCGACCAGCCCGAAGCCCAGCGTGAACACCAGCGCCACGCCCACCGCGCCCAGCGCGGCGGTGGTGGAGAAGCTGAAGCCGATATTCATCACCTGCGTCACCACCCCGAACGCCGCCGCGGTTCCCGCGGCGATGGCGAACAAGGCGGTGGCGAGGCCGAGCCCGGCATATTCCAGCCCGTAGGCGCCGATGAGGCGGGCGCGGGTCGCCCCCAGCGTCTTCAGCACCACGGCGTCATAGACCCGGTGCTGGTGCCCCGCCGCCAGCGCCCCCGCCAGCACCAGCACGGAGGTGAGCAGGGTGAGCAGGCTGGCGATGCGGATGCCGAAGGCGAGGTCGCCCACCATCTTGTTCGCCTGATCCAGCGCCTCCTTGACGCGGATGGTGGTGATGGCGGGATAGGTTGCCGCCATCTCCCGCATGAGGGCGATCTCGTCGCGGGAGGGCGCGCCTTCCGGGAAGGTGAGGGTGGCGAGCGCCGTGTGCGGCGCGCCGGCGAAGGTGGCGGGCGAGAACACCATGACGAAATTGATGCCCAGCCGCTCCCACTTCACCTCGCGCAGGTTGGAGATGGTCGCGGTGATGTCCCGTCCGAGAACGTTCACGGTGATGGTGTCGCCGATCTTCAGGCCCAGTCCTTCGGCGAGCTTCTTCTCGAAGGAGACGAGGGAGCGGGTTTCGTCCGCCCCCCACCATGCGCCGTCCACCAGCTTTGAGCCCTCCGGCACGTCCCGCGAGAAGGAGATGCCCCGGTCGCTCTGGAGCACCCAGGCCGCTTCCGCCGAAGGCTTGGCGGCATCCACCGGGGTGCCGTTGAGGTCCACGATCCGCCCGCGCAGCATGGGCACGGACTGGTACGCGGCTTCGGGCGCCTTCTCCTTCAGGAAGCGGGCGAAGGCGTCTTCCTCGCCGCTCGGCACGTCCACGAAGAAGAAGCTCGGCGCCCGCTCCGCCAGCGAGCCGCTGATCTCCTGCGTCAGGCTGCGGTCGATGAGGGCGATGGCGGTGAGCAGCGAGAGGCCCAGCCCCAGCGAGAGCACCACGGTCGGCGTCAGCGCGCCGGGCCGGTGGATGTTGGCCAGCGCAAGCCGCGCCATGGTGTTGCGCGGGCGGGGCAGGCGGCGGGCCAGCGCCATGAGCAGCATGGCGACGCCGCGCAGCAGCACGAACACGCCGGCCGCCGCGCCGAGGAAGATGCTGGCGGCCCGCATATCCTCGGCCGTGGCGATGGCCAGCGCCGCCAGCGCCACCACCGCAAGGCCGCACAGCGCGGCGAAGACCAGCGGCGGGCGCCGCTTTTCCTCGCCGAGGCTGTCCCGGAACAGGCGGGAGACGGGGGCCTCCTGCGCCTGCGCCAGCGGCCACAGGGTGAAGGCCAGCGTCACCAGCGCGCCATAGAGCGCCGCCAGCGCGAGCGCGAGCGGGGTGACCTCGGGCGCCAGCGGGAAGGGGATGAGATGACCCGCAGCCCACGCCACCGCGAACGGCAGGGCGGCGCCGAGCACGAGGCCGATGCCGATGCCGATGGCGGCGAGGATGCCCACCTGCGCCAGATAGGTGCCGAAAATGGTGCTCCTTGAGGCCCCCAGCGCCTTGAACGTGGCGATGGACTCCCGCTTGGCGGCAAGGTGGCTGGAGACCGCATTGGCCACGCCCACGCCGCCCACCAGCAGGGCGGTGAGGCCCACCAGCGTCAGATATTGCGCGATGCGCCGGACATTGCGCTCAAGCTGGGGCGAGGCGCCGTCCCGCGTGCGGACCTCGAAGCCGGCTTCGGGCAGGTCCGCATGCACCTTGTCCACGAACCGCGTGAGGGCGTCGTCGGATGTGTCGGCGAGGCGGACGCGATAGATCCAGCGCACGAGGCTGCCCGGCTGCACCAGCGCCGTGCGGGAAAGCCCCTCCAGCGACACCATGAGGCGGGGGCCGAAGCCGACACCGGCCGAGAGACGGTCCGGCTCGTCCGCGATGACACCCGTGAGGAGGAAGCGGGCATCGCCGACCGCGAGCGTGTCGCCCACCTTCACGTTGAGGCGGGCCATGAGGGTCTCGTCCGCCAGCGCGCCGGGCTGTCCGTCGCGCCCTGCCAGCAGCGTGGCGAGCGGGGCGGCGGGCGCGGTCTTCAGCGTGCCGACCAGCGGGTAGCTCGCCGGGTCCACGGCCTTCAGCTCCACCAGCGTCGCGTCTCCGCCCGCCGCACGGGCCATGGCGCGCAGGCTGGCGACCCGGGAGAGGTCGCCCTCGCCGCGTAGCGCCTCCACTTCCGCAGGCGCGGCCTCGCGCTGCACCAGCGTGAAGGCGGCATCGCCGCCGAGAATGGTGCGCCCCTCGCGGGCAAGCCCGTCCGTGAGGGCACGGGCGAACGAGCCGACGCCCGCAATGGCCATGACGCCCAGCGCGAGGCAGGCGAGGAACACGAAGAACCCGCGCCGGGCGCCCCGCAGTTCGCGCACGGCGAAGCGCAAGGCGGGAGGAAGCAGGGGGCGGCTCATGACAGGACGGTCGCGCGGGCGTCGTCCGCCTCGATCACGCCGGAGCGCAACCGCACCACCCGCCCGCAGCGGGCGGCAAGCCCGGCATCATGGGTGACCAGAACCAGCGTCGTGCCCCGGTTGCGGTGTGCGGCGAACAGCAGCTCCATGATCTGGCGGCCGGTGGCCTCGTCCAGATTTCCCGTGGGCTCGTCGGCCACCAGAATGCTCGGCTCCGGTGCCAGCGCGCGGGCGACCGCCACGCGCTGCTGCTCGCCGCCGGAAAGCTGCGAGGGATAATGGCGCATGCGCCCGCCGAGACCCACGGCCTCCAGTTCCGCCGCCGCGCGCTCGAATGCGTCGGGCCTGCCGGCGAGTTCGAGCGGGATCGCGACATTTTCAATGGCGGTCATGGTGGGGATGAGGTGGAAGGACTGGAAGACGATCCCCACATGCGATCCACGGAAGCGGGCGAGCGCGTCTTCGCCAAGGCCGGACAATTCGTGGCCGGCCACCTTCACCGATCCGCGGTCGGGCCGCTCCAGCCCTGCCATCACCATGAGGAGCGTGGACTTGCCAGAACCCGAAGGGCCAACCAGCCCAACCGTTTCCCCGGCACCGATGACCAGCGACAGGTCCTTCAGCACATGGACCCGCGCGGCGCCGGTGCCGAGGGAGAGATCGACGCCGGAAATGGCGATGGCCGGGGGCAGGGCGAGAACATTCATGCTGAAGCGAACCACTTTTCGGGAACGGGCAATAGAGATGAGCCGACTCATTACGGCATTGGCGGGATATGGCGTCTCCTCGCACCTGCGAAAAGGGCTCGTCATGGCGCTTGCCCTGTTCACGATGCTGTCAACCCCTGCTCTGGCCGCCCCCGTCCGGGTGGTCGCGTTCGGGGACAGCCTGATGGCCGGGCTTGGCCTGCCGCGGGCGGACGGCTTCGCGCCCAAGCTGGAGGCTGCGCTCAAGGCCAGGGGCTATGACGTCACCGTCATCAATGCCGGCGTCTCCGGCGACACCACGGGGGCGGGCCTTGCGCGCTTCGACTGGAGCGTTCCGAAGGATGCGGACGTGGTGATCGTCGAACTCGGCGCCAACGACATGCTGCGCGGGCTCGATCCCGCCATCCCGCGCAAGAACCTCACCGAGATCCTCACCCGCCTGAAGGCGCGTAACCAGCCCGTGCTGCTTGCCGGCATGCGGGCGGCGCCCAATCTTGGGGCCGACTATCAGCGGGCGTTCGATTCCATCTATCCCGATCTTGCCGCGCAGTTCGGCGTGCCGCTCTATCCCTTCTTCCTGCAAGGGGTGGCCGGCGACCGGGCGCTGAACCAGAAGGATGGCATCCACCCCACCGCCGAAGGGGTGGACCGCATCGTCGCGGGCATCCTGCCGGCCGTGGAGCAAGTGCTGCGGGCCGCTGGCGCGAAGGCCGCTCAGTAGCGCACCAGCATCCCGCCCACGATGCCGTTCTCCTGAATGGCGTTGCGGGCATACCAGGTGGAGACCCCCGCCAGCATCAGGGAGAGGCGGGGGGTCACGTCATACATGCCGCCCACCTGCACCTTGTAATAGGCATAGGAGAAATCGAAGTCCGGCCCCTGGCCGGCGCCTTCGGAGATGACATTGAAGGACTGGAGCAGGAGCAGCCAGTCCGGCGCCACCCGCACCCCGAGCGTGGCGTCGATGCGGATCTCGTCGGGCGGGGCGCCCTCGCGCAGGCGCTGGGCCGCCTCGATGTCGAGAAAGGCGGGATAGCCGAACAGCGCGAAGCTGAGCCCGGCCATCAGCCGCAGGTCCACCTCCGCATCCCCATAGCCGACGGTCGCCGGTCCTTCGGAAGGCCTGGCGCCCGGAATGCGCAGCACGGCCTGTGCGGAAACGATCCAGCCCGCGCCCTCCCCGAAGCGGAAGCGGGCGCCGATCTCCTGATAGCCGAAGCCGGAATAGCGCGCGGCCGGCATCTCAAGGGCGCCGAAGGTGGCCGGCCCGGTCTTGATGGTCAGCAGTTCAGGTGCGGCGAGAAGTGTCAGCCAGTCGCTGGCGCCGTATTCCAGAAAGAGCTGGGTGGAGACCTTGTCATAGCTGCGGGCGGTGAACAGCGAGCCGTCCGCCGCGAAGGCCGCGCTGGACCAGGTGGCGGTGGTCTGGAGGAAGGCGGACCCCTGCGACTCCTTCTGCGTCCACGCCCCGGCGCGCGCGCTGTCCGGCCACAGGGCACAGGCGGGCAGGGCCACGACAAGCGCCGCCGTCATCACACCCCGTTGAAGCAGCCCCCGCATGCCTGCAACCTGTACGAAAGGTTGCAACCTCATCACGTTGCCGCCCTGAGGTCCAGCGACAGAATCGCGATTGACCTTACGGAAATTTCATCCCCCGCGCCTTGCCGCCTCTTGCGGAAATGACCATATTGGCGGTGACCGAGACTGGACCGGCCTCTATGCGGGGCCCTCGGGGGAATGGAGAGACACGATGTCCGACTTTGATCGCAACGCCGCCGCCCGCTGGGGCACTACGGCGACGCGCTCACAGGCCGCGATCGATCAGGGTCTGCGGTCGTACATGCTCAGCGTCTACAACTACATGACGCTCGGCCTTGCCATCACAGGCCTCGCGGCCCTGGGCGTCTTCATGCTGTCCATCAGCGCGACGCCGACTGAATATGCCATCGGCGGCGGGCAGTACCTGACGCAGTTCGGCTACACCCTGTTCGTGAGCCCCCTCAAGTGGGTGGTGATGCTCGCGCCGCTCGCTGCGGTGTTCTTCCTGAGCTTCCGCATCCAGAACATGAGCGTGGGCGCCGCGCAGGCCACTTTCTGGGTTTATGCCGCCCTGGTGGGCGTCTCGCTGTCCACGATCTTCCTGGTCTACAGCCATGAAAGCATCGGGCGGGTGTTCTTCATCACGGCCGCGTCCTTCGGTGCGCTGAGCCTGTGGGGCTACACCACGAAGCGTGACCTGTCCGGCATGGGCTCGTTCCTGATGATGGGCCTGTTCGGCATCATCATCGCCTCGCTGGTGAACATCTTCCTCGGCTCCTCGATGATCCAGTTCATCGTGTCCGTGGTGGGCGTGCTGGTGTTCGCGGGCCTCACCGCCTACGACACCCAGCGCATCAAGGAGATGTATTTCGAGGGCGACAGCACCGCCGTGGCGGGCAAGAAGGCCATCATGGGCGCACTGACGCTCTATCTGGACTTCATCAACCTGTTCATGATGCTGCTCCAGCTCTTCGGCAACCGCAACAGCAACTGACCTCTGTCAGGCGCGCAATTCGAGGCCCCGGCGGTTCGCCGGGGCCTTTTCTTTTGCCTCTTCACCATCGCCCTCTGCGTGTGTAAACGCCCGCCATGCTGATCCGACCCGCCCGTCCCGACGACATCGCCGCCATCCTGCCGATCTATGTGGAGGCCGTGCTGCACGGCACCGCCTCATTCGAGATCGAGCCGCCCGACGAGGCGGAGATGCTGCGGCGCTATCTGGCGATCACCGAGGCGGGCTTTCCCTATCTGGTCGCGGTGGACGCCGACCGCACCTTGCTCGGCTATGCCTATGCCGGCCCGTTCCGCCCGCGCATCGCCTATCGCTTCACGGTGGAGAATTCGGTCTATGTGGCCCCTGAGGCCCAGAAGCGGGGCGTCGGCCGCGCGCTGATGGAGGCGGTGATCGACGGGTGCGCGGCGAAGGGCTGCCGGCAGATGGTGGCGGTGATCGGCGACAGCGCCAATGCCGGCTCCATCGCCCTGCACCGCGCCTGCGGCTTCACCGATGCCGGCCTGCTGCCGGCCACCGGCTTCAAGTTCGGCCGCTGGATCGACACCGTGCTGATGCAGCGCCCGCTCGGGGAAGGGGATTCAAGCCCGGCGCGGGATCAGAACGGCCCGCGCGCATAGATGGATTGCAGCACCGCCTCGATCTCGCCGATGCGCGCCTTGTAGGCATTGCCGATGCAGATCTTGTTGAACTTGCACGCGGCCCGCGCCTTGAGGAACGCCTTTTGGTCGTCCTGCATGGCGCCGCGCTGGCCCATGGCCACGAGATGGGTCGCCACCTCATAGAGCGTTGCCATCCGCACATCGAGATCGTTGAGCGTCAGGGACGAGCAGACCGCCTGCTCGTCCGACGCCTGGGCCGACTTGCAGTCGAAGCTTGCGGCCGATGCCCCGCCGGCGGTCGCCGCCAGCAGGAGAACAGCCGGCAACACCCGGTGTGCGAACCTCATCCGACAGCCTCCGCGCGATAGCGGGCATAGCCTTCCGCCCGCAGGATACAGGCCGGGCAGGTGCCGCAGCCATGGCCCCAGGCGTGCCGCGCCCCGCGCTCGCCGAGATAGCAGGTGTGGGTGTCCTCGATGATGAGGTCCACCAGAGCCGGGCCGCCGAGGCTCTCGGCCAGCCGCCAGGTGGCGGCCTTGTCGATCCACATGAGCGGCGTGTCGAGCACGAAGCGGCGCTCCATGCCCAGATTGATCGCCACTTGAAGGGCCTTGATGGTGTCGTCGCGGCAGTCCGGGTAGCCGGAATAGTCCGTCTCGCACATGCCGCCGACAATGTGCTTCAGCCCGCGCCGGTAGGCGAGGGCGGCGGCGAAGGTGAGGAAGATGATGTTGCGGCCGGGAACGAAGGTGTTCGGCAGGCCGTCCTCCTCCATGTCGATGGCCACGTTGCGGGTCAGCGCCGTCTCAGAGACCTTGCCCAGCGCCGAGAGCGAGAGGGTGTGGTCGTCCTTCAGCCGGCGGGCCCACGCCCCGTTGAGGCGGGAGAGGCCGACCATCAGCGACTTGCGGTGCTCCAGTTCCACGCGATGGCGCTGGCCGTAATCGAAACCGACGGTTTCGACCCGGTCGAACCGCTCCAGCGCCCAAGCCAGACAGGTGGTGGAATCCTGTCCGCCCGAGAACAGGACCAGCGCGCCCCCCTCCTGGAGCGGGCCACTCATTCGCCCGGCGCCTTGGCCTCGATGGCGAGGGCGTGAAGCCCGCGCGCCATCTCCCCGGAGAGCAGGGCGTTGACGATGCGGTGGCGCTCGACCCGGCTGCGGCCGGAAAAGGCGTCGGAGACGGCGCGGATGCGCAGATGGGTGATGCCGCCATCCGGCCGGGCGCGGGCGCCCGCATGGCCGGCATGCAGGTGGCTTTCGTCCACAAGCTCAAGGGCGGTCGGCGCAAGGCCCTCGCGGAGCAGGTCTCGGATGCGGTCGATGTGCGGATCGGACATGGGAAAGGCGTAGCGCCCCGCCGCGCTCCGCGTCAATGGCGCCACGATGACGCCTGCGAGGACAGGATGAAATCTCCCGCAACTCGTCCTATATAGGAACCACGCGCTGCTTTGGCGCGTGCGGCGTGCCGGAGCGGCGCCGCCCTGCGCTCAGCGCGGGCGATCCCTCTCCGGCCTCATTCGAGATGATTGCCGCACCGCGGCGTGGCCTCCATAATCGCATCATGAAGTTCGACTCCCCCCTGTTCGACCGCATCCGCGTCAAGCCGTCGGCCGACCGCCTCAAGCAGCGGAGCTGTCCGGCCTGCCAGTGGCCGGGCTGCGACCGCGACGGGACGCATCGCGCGCCCAAGGGGCGGCACTCGGAGGGGGAGTATTTCCTGTACTGCCTTGATCACGTGCGGGAATACAACCAGTCCTACAACTATTTCTCCGGCATGAACGACGCCGCCATCTATGCCTACCAGAAGGATGCGCTGACCGGCCATCGCCCCACCTGGAAGATGGGCACGCGCGACGGCGACCCGGCGAAGGGCTATCGCGATCCGTTCGAGTTCGCCCAGGAAATGGGCGGCGCCGAGGGCTTCAAGCCCCGCGAGGAGGAGAGCCGCGTCATCCGCACCACCGAGCGGCGCGCGCTTGAACTGCTGGGCCTCGAACTTTCCGCCACGGCCGAAGAGATCAAGACCCGGTTCAAGGAACTGGTGAAAAAGCACCATCCCGACGTGAACGGCGGCGATACCTCGGCCGAGGATCGCCTCAAGAACGTCATCCAGGCCTATAACACGCTGAAGCAGGCGGGATTCTGCTGAGGCGGGGCGCGACATCTGGCGCGCCCGCACGAGTTTTTGCACGCGCGGAAAACCTTTAAGGTGCCGCCCCACACTGATGAGAAGACGAGCGCCAGCGCGCGCAGACGGAGGATCTATGAGCGGCACGGAGACCATTGCACCGACCCCGGACATCAAGGTGTCGGTGCGCGAGGTGTTCGGCATCGACATCGACATGGAAGTGCCCGCCTTCTCGGCGCGGGACCCCCACGTTCCCGATCTCGATCCGGACTATCTGTTCGACCGGCCGACCACCCTCGCGATCCTCGCGGGCTTTGCCTATAACCGGCGCGTGATGGTCACCGGCTATCACGGCACCGGCAAGTCCACCCATATCGAGCAGGTGGCCGCCCGCCTCAACTGGCCGTGCGTGCGCATCAATCTCGACAGCCACATCAGCCGTATCGACCTCGTCGGCAAGGACGCCATCGTGGTTCGCGACGGGCAGCAGATCACGGAATTCCGTGACGGCATCCTGCCGTGGGCGCTCCAGAACAACATCGCCCTGGTCTTCGACGAATATGATGCCGGCCGCCCGGACGTGATGTTCGTGATCCAGCGTGTTCTCGAAGTCTCGGGCCGCCTGACGCTGCTCGACCAGAACCGCGTCATTCGCCCCCACCCGGCCTTCCGCCTGTTCTCCACCGCGAACACGGTCGGCCTCGGCGACACCACCGGGCTCTATCACGGCACGCAGCAGATCAATCAGGGCCAGATGGACCGCTGGTCCATCGTCACCACCCTCAATTATCTGGCGCATGACAAGGAAGTGGACATCGTCCTGTCCAAGGCGAAGCACTACCGCACGCCCGAGGGCAAGGACGTGGTCAACCGGATGGTGCGGCTGGCGGACCTGACCCGCAACGCCTTCATCAATGGCGACCTCTCCACCGTCATGAGCCCGCGCACCGTCATCACCTGGGCCGAGAACGCCCAGATCTTCAAGGATGTGGGCTTCGCGCTGCGGGTCACCTTCCTGAACAAGTGCGACGAGCTGGAACGTTCGCTGGTGGCGGAATTCTATCAGCGCTGCTTCGGCCAGGAACTGGTGGAAAGCTCGGTCAACGTCGCGCTCACCTGAGCGCGGCGGCACGCCTGAACCCTGCGCCGCACGACAAGCAAGAGGGCCCCGCGCCATGGCGCCTCCGTCCAACAAGGTCGGAAAGACTGTCCCCAAGGAAGCCCCGGTCGAACCCTTCAAGCGCGCCGTCGCCGGCTGCTTCAAGGCGATCGCGGGGGTGGCCGAGTTCGATGTCACCTTTGCGTCCGAGCGGCCGCATCTGGGACCGGACCGCGTGCGTCTGCCCGAGCCGCCGCGCCGGTTCAGCGCCCATGATGCGGCGGTTCTGCGCGGGCATGCGGACGCCATGGCGCTGCGCCTTGCCTGCCACGACCCCGCCGTCCACCGCCGCATCCAGCCCACCGGCGATGTAGCCCGGGCGGTGTTCGATGCGGTGGAGCAGGCGCGGGTCGAGGCGCTGGGTGGCAACCGCATGTCGGGGGTGCGCAGCAATCTCTCCGCCATGCTGGCCGACCGCTATCATCGCGGCCCCTATGCCGACATCACCGACCGCGCCGACGCGCCGATCGAGGATGCCGTCGCCCTCATGGTGCGCGAGCGCCTGACCGGGCAGGCGCCGCCGCCGGACGCTCGCAAGATCGTGGATCTGTGGCGCGACTTCATCGAGAGCCGCGCCAAGGACGACCTTGCCCGGCTCACCGGCACCATCGAGGACCAGAAGGCATTCGGCCAGATCACCCGCGAGCTGTTGAGCTCGCTGGAGATGGGCGAGGAATCCGGGCTCGACACCGACGAGGAAACCGACCAGGACGACCGCTCCGACGGGCAGGACGAGCAGGCCGGGGAAGACGGCGACACCCGCGAGGATGAGAGCCAGCAGGGGGCCACCGAGGTCGAGGCCGAGATTTCCGACGAGCAGCTTCCCGAAAGCGCGACGGAGAGCGAGACCGGCCCGCCCGCCGACATGCCGGAGGATTCCGACCTCGGCGATGCCGACGAGGCCGCCGAGCCCTGGCAGCCGCGCACCCCGCCCGGCGGCGACAAGAACGGCCCGGAATATCACGCCTACACCCCCAAGTTCGATGAGGAGGTGCATGCGGAGGACCTGTGCGACGCGGAAGAACTGACGCGCCTGCGGGCCTATCTCGACAAGCAACTCTCGCATCTCCAGGGCGTGGTCTCGCGCCTCGCGAACCGGCTCCAGCGCCGCCTGCTGGCGCAGCAGAACCGCGCGTGGGAATTCGACCTGGAAGAGGGGGTTCTCGATCCCGCGCGCCTGTCGCGCGTGGTGACGGACCCGACCGCCGCCCTGTCGTTCAAGCGCGAGCGTGACACCGAATTCCGCGATACCGTGGTGACCCTGCTGATCGACAATTCCGGCTCCATGCGCGGCCGTCCGATCACGGTTGCCGCCACCTGCGCCGACATTCTCGCGCGCACGCTGGAGCGCTGCGGCGTGAAGGTGGAGGTGCTCGGCTTCACCACCCGCGCCTGGAAGGGCGGACAGTCCCGCGAGGCATGGCTTGCCGCCGGCAAGCCGGTCAATCCGGGGCGCCTCAACGACCTGCGCCACATCGTCTACAAGTCTGCCGACGCCCCCTGGCGCCGGGCGCGCCGCAACCTCGGCCTCATGATGCGCGAGGGGCTGCTGAAGGAGAATATCGACGGCGAGGCGCTGGACTGGGCGCACAAGCGCCTGCTGGCCCGTCCCGAGGCGCGCAAGATCCTGATGATGATCTCGGACGGCGCTCCGGTGGATGATTCCACCCTCTCGGTGAATTCCGGAAACTATCTGGAGCGGCACCTGCGCCACATCATCTCCGAGATCGAGACCCGCTCGCCGGTGGAACTGATCGCCATCGGCATCGGCCATGACGTGACCCGCTATTATCGCCGGGCCGTGACCATCGTGGACGCGGAGGAACTGGGCGGCGTGATGACCGAAAAGCTGGCGGAGCTGTTCTCGGAAAACACGGCTCCCGCGCCGCGCGGGCGTGGTGCCCGCCGCCTGCACTGAGGCGGCGATGGCCGAGGTGCGGGCGACGCCGATCCCCACCTTCCGGCCCAATGATGCGCAGACGCGCTTCGGCAAGCTGGAATTTCGCGGCGGCATCGCGCTGACCTCGGACTTTCCCGGCTTCGGCGGCATTTCCGGACTGGTGCTGGAGCCGACGGGCAACGGGTTCCTCGGGCTCACCGATGCCGGGCTGTTCATCCGGGGGCGGCTTCTGCTCCAAGGCGATCGTCCCGTTGGCATGGCCGACGTGATGGTCGCGGCCATGCTGGACGAGAAGGGCCGGGTTCAGGCCTCCCGCGGGCGGGGCGATGCCGAGGCGCTCGCCGTGGCGCCCGACGCAGTCTATGTGACGTTCGAGGACATCAACGAACTCTGGTCCTATCCCGGCCCCGATCCTCTGGGAAAGACCGGGGTTCCCGTGCCGGTCCCGCCGGGCGTCAAGACGCTCCGCCGCAATCTCGGCCTTGAGGCGCTGGTCTATGTGCCCGGCCCGCCCATGATCGGGGCGCTCATCGCCATTGGCGAGCAGGGCGCCACCGCAGCCGACGACCTGCCCGGCTTCATCATCGGCGGCCC
>NCCY01000272.1 GCA_002279855.1 Rhizobiales bacterium 12-68-15 | reverse complement strand
CACACCATGCTGGTGCCCGTGCAGTATGAGCGCATCCTCGCCGCCCCCGGCTTCAGCGACCGCGACCTGTCGGCCTTCCGGATGAAGCAGTGCACCGGCGCGCCGCTGACGGCTTCGGTCAAGCAGGCGGCGGTGGAGCGCTGGCCCGGCGGCTTCTTCGAGGTCTACGGCCTCACCGAGGGCGGCTGCACCTGCATCCTCGACGTGGCGGCGTTCCCCGGCAAGGCGCATACGGTGGGCCGGCCCGCCGCCGGCAACGACATCCGGATCATCGACGAGGAAGGCCGCTTCCTGCCGGCGGGCGCGCGGGGCGAGATCGTGGGGCGCTCGGCAACCATGATGTCCGGCTATTTCCGCAACGCGGCCGCCGATGAGGCCTTCCGCTGGCACGATGCGGGCGGCACCCTGTTCCACCGCACCGGCGACATCGGGATGTTCGACGCCGACGGCTTCCTCATCCTGCTGGACCGGAAGAAGGACATGATCATTTCCGGCGGCTTCAATATCTACGCCTCGGATCTGGAAGACACGCTGCGTGCGCATCCGGCCGTGGCCGATGCCGCCGTCATTGCGGTGCCCAGCGCCCAATGGGGCGAGACACCGCTCGGCCTTGTGGTGGCGCGGGGCGATGCGCCCGTCGATCCGGCCGCGCTGCTGGCATGGGCCAATGCGCGCCTCGGCAGGATGCAACGCCTTTCGGCGGTCGAATTGCGGGAGGACCTGCCGCGCTCGAATGTCGGCAAGGTTCTGAAACAGGACCTCAGACGTCCTTACTGGGAGGGTCGCAGATGAGCGGCATGGACATTCCCGCCCTGGCGGTTCCAAAGGTGGCGCTGGTCACCGGCGCCAGCAGCGGCATCGGCAGGGCCACGGCGGCCCGGCTCGCGGCGCTGGGGGCGAGCGTCATCGTCGGCTATAACAGCCGGAAGGCATTGGCGGACGAGGTGGTCGCCGGCCTTCCCGGCGAGGGGCATCTGGCGCTCTGGAGCGCGGCAGCGGTGCGGCCGTGGTCAACATCTCCTCCATCGCGGCGCGCACCGGTCTCGGAAGCAGCCTCGCTTATGTGGCGGCGAAGGCGGGGGTGGATGCCCTGACCCTTGCGCTCGCGAAGGTCCTCGCCCCCCGGATCCGCGTCTTCTCGGTGTCGCCGGCCGGTGTGGATACGGATTTCGTGCCGGGCCGCACACGCGAGCAGCTTCAGAAAACCGCCGAACGGCTGCCGCTCGGCCATATCACCACGCCGGACGACGTGGCACGCGCCGTCATCGCCTGTCTCGTTCATCTCACCAGTTCCACCGGGATCGTCGTGCCCGTGGATGAGGGGCGGCACCTGTGAGGGCGGCCATAATGGATACGATGAGCTTCTATATCGACGGCGACTGGGTGGAGCCGGCGGTGCCCGCATCGCTGGGCATCGAGAACCCGGCCACCGAGACGCAGTTCGCGCAGATCAGCCTCGGGACGCCGGAGGACGTGGACCGGGCGGTGCGCGCCGCGCGGCGGGCGTTTTCCAGCTTCAGCGAGACCAGCGTCGCGGAGCGTCTCGCCTTTCTGGAGCGGATCATCGCCGGGTTCCGGGCACGGCTCCCGGAACTGGCCCACCTGATGACGCTGGAAATGGGCGCTCCCATCACCTTCGCCACGGAGCGGCAGGCGACCGTTGCGCTGTTCCATTTCGAGGAAGCGGCCCGCGTGCTGGCGAGCTACCGGTTCGAGGAGCCGATGGGGGCCGGCATCGTGCGCCGTGAGCCCATCGGCGTCTGCGGCCTGATCACCCCCTGGAACTGGCCGTTGAATCAGGTGGCCTCAAAGGTCGCGCCGGCCCTTGCCACCGGTTGCACCGTGGTGCTGAAGCCGAGCGAGGTGGCGCCGCTCAGCGCCATGCTGTTCGCGCAGATCGTCCATGAGGCGGGCCTCCCGCCCGGCGTGTTCAACCTGGTGAACGGCGACGGCCCAACCGTGGGCGAGGCCATTGCGGCGCATCCGGACATCGACATGGTGTCGTTCACCGGTTCGACCCTGGCGGGCATCCGCGTGGCAAAGCTTGCCGCCGACACGGTGAAGCGGGTGGCGCAGGAACTGGGCGGAAAATCCGCCAACATCATCCTGCCGGATGCGGACCTCAGGACCGCCGTCATCCAGGGGGTTCATGCCTGCTACACCAATGGCGGGCAGAACTGCCAGTCTCCCACGCGCATGCTAATCCCGCGCGCGCACCGCGATGCGGCGTTCGCGGCGGCGCAGGAGGCGGTCGCACAGGTGCGGCTCGGCGATCCGCTCGATCCCGCCACCACCATGGGCCCGCTGGTGAGCCGCGCGCAGTTCGACAAGGTCCAGACGCTGATCCAGGCCGGCATCGACGAAGGCGCAACGCTGGTTGCCGGCGGCCCGGGCCGGCCGGCGGCGTTCAACAGCGGCCATTATGTGCGCCCGACCGTTTTCGGCGACGTGACGCCCGGCATGCGGATCGCGCGCGAGGAGGTGTTCGGGCCCGTTCTGGCGATCCTGAGCTACGACACGCCCGATGACGCCGTGGCGATGGCAAACGATACGCCGTTCGGGCTCGCGGGCTTCGTCCAGTCGGGGGATGCCGGGCGCGCACGCGCGGTCGCCAATCGGCTGCGGGCGGGGCGTGTCTATATCAACGGCGCCACCTTCGACCGCAGCCTGCCTTTCGGCGGCTTCAAGCAGTCCGGCAACGGGCGCGAGTTCGGCGTGTTCGGCTTTGAGGAATATCTCGAAGTGAAGGCGATCCTCGGCGCGGACGGCTGAGCCCAAGACGCCTCAGGGCGTCTTCATGGCCTCGATGCTCTGCTCGATGCGCGCCCTTGCCTCCTTGATGGCGGGTACCAGCGTGTCGAGCAGGGCCGAGCGGTTCACCGCCGAGCGAAAATAGGTGATCCCGAGGGTCGCGAGGACCATCCCGTCGGCCATGATCGGGACTGCGACCGTGCCTGAATTGCTCGGCTCGGCGGCGGCATCCCGCTCGGCAAAGCCGCGATGGCGGGTGGTGCGCACGAGGCTCTGCACCAGCAAGGGCAGGTTGGCCGGATGATCCTCCTCATGGGGGGAAGCCGCCAGCATGTTCACCAGAAGCTGGCGCTCCTCTTTCGGGCAATAGGCAAGATAGGCCCGCCCCAGCGCGCGCGAAATCAGGCTGAGACGCATGTTGATGGTGGCATGGAACGGAGACACCGGACTGTCCGGAATGGTGCTGAAGCGCACGAACACCGCATTCTCGTGAAGCACCGCCACTGCCGCCGGCCATTTCAGCTTGCGCGTCAGGTCGATGGCCCAGGGGCGCGCCGCCTCGATCACCATCGGCGCCCCGTGGAAGCCGCTGCTGAGCGCGGCCACACGCGATGTCACCTGATAGCCGCCAAGCCGGGTGTCGCTGGCCACGAACCCTTCGGAGATCAGGGTTTCCAGCAGGCGCACGATGGTCGGCTTCGGCAGCCCGGTGCGCTGGTGCAGCTCGGCAATGCTGGTGACGCGCTGCCGGTTCAGCTCCGACAGGAGACGCAGCGCCCGTTGCACGGACTGGACCGGAGGAAAGGACGGCATAACCCGCACACTATCTTCAAAACGCAGTGGGTTGTCTGCTCCGTCTTCTCTTGTGCGCCGGTCAGCGCGGTGTCTGCCCCTCCAGGCGCGCCCGGAGCATCAGGGGGATGACGCCGCCTGCCGCCAGAACTTCCGCTTCCAGCCGGGTTTCGACGGCCGCCGTGGCAGTGAAAGACACGTCCGTGCCATCTGACCGCCGGACGATGACGGGAATGTCGCAACGGGGCGTGAGGCGCTCCGCCCTGGCATCGATGAGGATTGCGTCGGACACCTGCAAAGCGAGGTCTCGGGGCGCCATGCCGGGCGGCAGGCAGAGGGGCAGGATGCCCATGTTCACGAGATTCGAGCGGTGGATGCGCTCGAAGCTGGAGGCCAGCACGGCACGGCACCCGAGGAGAGCGGCACCCTTGGCGGCCCAGTCCCGCGAGGAGCCCATGCCATAACGGTCGCCGGCGATGATGACCACGGGCCGCCCTTCGGCCCGGTAGCGCTCGGCGGCGCGCCAGAGCGGCATCACCTCGCCGCTGGGATGGTGACATGTGCTGCCCGGGGGGATTGCCGGTTGCAGCAGATTCTTCACGCTCCTGTTGGTGAACAGGCCACGCACCATGGCCTCCCAGTTTCCCCTGCGCGCGGAGAACACGTTGAGATCGGCCGGATCCTCGCCGCGTTCGATCAGGTAGCGCGCGGCGGCGCCCGTCGCCGGCACGGCGCCGGCGGGCGAGATATGGTCTGTGGTGACATCATCGCCCACCACCAGGAGCGGCGTGGCGCTGTAGCGCCCGAGGCGGCTTTCGGCATCGATCGCCGCAAAGGGCGGCCGCCGGATATAGGTGGAGGCCGCGTCCCACGGGAACAGGGCCGTATCTGGCGCGTCGAGGCCGGCCCATGCCGGGCTGGCCTCCGCCGCGTCATAGGCGGGGGCGAAATCCTGCGCACGCAACGCGCCTGCCATCGCCGCGTCGATCTCGGCCCCCCCGGGCCAGAGCTCTGCGAGGCTGACCGGGCGCCCGTCCGGCGTTGTGGCAAGCGGATCGGTCAGGATGTCCCGATCCGCGTCACCCGCAAGGGCATAGGCGACGGTGAGGGGCGGGGAAGCGAGGAAGGCGGCTTCGATCTGCGGATGGACGCGGCCGGGGAAGTTGCGGTTTCCCGAGAGAATGGCAACGGGAAGGACGCCCCGCGTCTCCATCGCTTCCTGCACGGATGGCGTGAGCGCGCCGGAATTGCCGATGCATGTGGTGCAGCCATAGCCGACGATGCCGAAACCCAGCGCCTCCAGATCCTCCAGCAGCCCCGCCCGTTGCAGATAGCGCTGAGCCGCAGGAGAGCCGGGCGCCATGGACGTCTTCACCCAGGGCTTTGCCCTGAGGCCAAGGCGCCGCGCCTTGCGGGCGAGAAGGCCGGCAGCCACAAGCAAACGAGGGTCCGACGTGTTGGTGCAGCTTGTGATCGCGGCGATGGCCACCGCTGCGTCCGGCACCGCGTCGGCG
>NCCY01000017.1 GCA_002279855.1 Rhizobiales bacterium 12-68-15 | reverse complement strand
GCGCGCCATGCTGGATTCCGGCACCTCGGCGTCGAGGTCGATGGCGCCGTCCCGCGCGATGCGGAACAGCGGCTCCTGCCGCGCGGAGAGGATGATGGCACCGACGCGGGCGTCGCGATCCAGCACGATGCCGGCGGCCGGCGTGCGGACGTCTGTGCGCTCCAGGCGCAGCTCGATTTCATGACGCTGCGCGGCCACCAGCGCCGCGTCCGCCTCGGCCGCGACCAGGGCTTCGCGCGCTGCCGCCACCTGCGCGGTGGCGACCTTCACGGCGCGTTCGCGCTCGTCCAGCTGTTCCTGCGAGGAGACCCCGGTCTTGCGGAGCTGGCGGGTGCGGTCCACCGCCGTCAGCGCTTCCGCTTCCTGCGCCAGCGTCTGGTCGAGATTGGCGCGCTGCTGCGCGATCGCCGCCTTGGCCTTGGCGCCGTTGGCGGTGTTCTGGGCCAGCTGCACGTCGATGAGATCGCGCGAGAGGCGGGCAAGCACCTGCCCCTTCTCCACCCGGTCGCCCACCTCCGCCAGGATTTCCACCAGGCGATAGCCCTCGATTTCCGGGCCGACCTGGATTTCCTCGCGCGGCAGCAGTGATCCGGTCACCAGCAGCGTGTCGGACATGGTGCGCCGCTGCGGATGCATGACGGTGATGGCGAGGCCCTTCGGCTCCGTGGCACCGGGCTCTGCGGCCCGCCCGTCTCCGGGCAGGAGCGGGGCGAGGGTCAGGGCGAGGCAGAGGGCGGCCGCAAGGGGAGCGAGGCGAGGCATGAAGACGGATGTCCGGTTGCTGACGGGAAGTTCCGTAAGGGCGGGTTGCGACGGATTTCGGGCGGAATGCATCAGGCACCGTCCGGGGCGGGGCGGATCATGCGGCGGATCATTCCGGAGATCTCTCCCGAACGGCCGGAAAGGTCCCATTCGGGGTGCAGCAGATTGTGGAGCATCAGCCCGTCGCCGATGGCATTCAGCAGCATGTTCAGGGTGTCGAGATCAAGGGCGGGGTCGATCTCCCCGTTCGCGCGGGCGGTGTGAAGGGTGCGCATGAGGAGGTCGCGGGTTTCCTGCTCCACCGGCTCCAGCGCATCGCGCAGCTTCTCGTTGCGGATGGCTTCCGCCATCACCTCCGGCCCGAGCGCCGCGCAGGCGATCTGGGAGGTGTCCGACAGCAGCATCTCCATCACCTCGGCCAGCCCCTCGGCGAAGGTCGGGGCGCCCTGCAGCACATCGAGAACCCGCGCGCGGTCGGCCCGCTCGCCCTCGACGATGGCGCCGATGAGCGATTCCTTGGACGGGAAATAGCGGTAGAGCGCGCCGGGGCTCATGCCGGCTTCGGCGCAGATCTTCTGCATGGAGCTGCCGTGGAAGCCGTCGCGGATGAAGCAGGTGATCGCCGCCGCGATGATGCGCCGGCGCTGCTCCGCCCGGTGGTCCTGCTGCGCGGCGGTGCTGTCCCGAGCGGGCTCCTCCGCGACTTCGGACATGCGGTCTCCCTGAAGCGTGCGAATGAACGTTCGCTCTCACCTAGTTCGGGACCTTGCGCGCGTCAAGCCGCCGCGCCGGGATAGGCAAGGGGCGGTGACCTGCATTATCAGGGGAAACGACCCGCCGGACCGTCCGGCTTCCGAGGATTTCCCATGGCGCGCGGCCCCTTTCTTCTCGCAGCCCTGCTGGCGTTCGCGACCGTCCCCGCCGAGGCGCAGAACGGGCAGGCCGTCTCGCCCGCGCCCGGCTGGCAGGCGACGCCGTGGGCGGACAGCGTCATGCTCCAGACCCAGATGCGCTTCGAGATGGAGAGTCCCGACGGCGTCGGCGTCAGCGAGCAGCAATGGGCGAAGTTCCTGGCCGAGATCATCCAGCCCCGCTTCCCGCAGGACGTGACGGTGCTGGAGGGAACGGCGCCGGCCAAGACCGGCAGCGCCGGGGTCCGGCTGGTGCTGATCCTGCATCCCAACACCCCCGACGCCCTGGCGCGGGTGGCCGCCATCGCCGCCGCCTATGGCCCGCGTTTCGGCGGCGCGAAGGTGACGCGCTTCGACACGCCGGTCCGTACCGGCACCTGATCCCTGCGCCGGAGGGGGCGCCGGGCTTGAGGTTGGCATCCCCCGTCCCCATCTGGCGTCAGTTGCGTTCCGAAGGAGCCCCGATGTTTTCCGATGCCGCCGCCGCCATGGCACAGGTTCTGTCGCCGCTGCTGCGCGGGGTGCTGCTGAAGGCCGTCGGCCTCGCCATCGCCCTGCTCGTGGTGCTGGGCATCGGGCTCAATCTGGTGCTGGGCTGGCTGGTGGACATTCCCACCTACCCCTGGCTGGAAACCATTGTGGCCCTGATGGCGGGGCTCGGCATCCTGTTCGGCGCGCTGTATCTGGTGCCGGCGGTGTCCTCGCTGGTGGCCGGGCTGTTCCTTGATGACGTGGCGGAGGCGGTGGAGCGCGCCAGCTATCCGGGGCGGCCCATGGGCGTGGCGCAGCCGGTGCTGCGCTCGGTGCTTCTTTCCGTCCGCTTCTTCCTGCTGGTGCTGTCGCTGAACCTGTGCGCCCTGCTGCTGCTGCTGGTGCCGGGCGTCAACATCATCATCTTCTTCGTGCTCAACGCCTATCTGCTGTCGCGCGAATATTTCGAGATGGCGGCCATGCGCTATGCCTCGCCGGAGGGCGCGCGGGCGCTGCGCCGGCAGCATGCCGGCACCGTCTTCCTCGCCGGCTTCCTGATCGCGCCGCTGCTGATGATCCCCATCCTCAATCTCATCACGCCCATCTACGGCACCGCCTTCATGGTGCATCTGCACCAGCGGCTGCTGGCGAAATCCGGCTGGCGGCACATGGAGAAGCTGTAGGCCGGCGCGGTCTCAGACGGTCTTGTCCGGCCAGCGGCACAGGTCCGCGATGGGGCAGGCGGGGCAGTCGGGGACGCGGGCCTTGCAGATGTAGCGGCCGTGCAGGATCAGCCAGTGGTGCGCGTGCAGCTTGAAGCGGTCCGGAATCCGCCGCTCCAGCCCCAGTTCCACCTCCAGCGGTGTCGCGCCCGGTGCGAGGCCGGTGCGGTTCGCGACCCGGAACAGATGGGTGTCCACCGCGATGGTGGGAATGCCGAAGGCGATGTTGAGCACCACGTTCGCGGTCTTGCGGCCGACGCCCGGCAGCGCCTCCAGCGCCTCGCGGTCGCGCGGCACCTCGCCGTCATGGCGGGCGATGAGGAGGCGGGAAAGCTCCACCACATTCTTCGCCTTGCCGCGATAGAGGCCGAGCGTGCGGATATGGCGGGCCACCTCGTCCTCGCCCAGGGCGACCATGGCGGCCGGGGTGGGGGCTGCGGCGAACAGGCCGCGCGTGGCCTTGTTCACCCCCACATCGGTCGCCTGCGCGGACAGCACCACGGCAACCAGCAGCGTGTAGGCGTCCGAATGCTCTAGCTCGCCTTCGGGCTCCGGATCGCGGCGCTCGAAGCGGGAGAAGGCGGTGAAGATCTCCTCGTCGCTCCACGCCGCGACCGTGCGGCCATGCACCGCCGCCGCCGCATTGGCGACGGCGCGGCGACGGGGGGGAGGCACGGACGGCTCTGCCGCGACCCGGACCGTGACGGAGCGGCCCGCCTTTTTGGCCGGAGACTTGACCGAAGACTTGGCGGGTGTCTGGGCCGGCATCCTGGCGGGCGATTTGGCAGACGCCTTTGCAGGCACCTTGCCCGCCGCCTTGCCCGCAGCTCCGCCCGGCTGGGAAGCATGCGCGGTGTGCGCGCCGGTGGCGGCCGGGGCTGCGGCCTTCGTCCTGGGCGCGGAAGGTGTGCCGGAGGCTGAAACAGTGGTCTTTCGGGCCATTTCTCCCGTATAGTGATGATCATGACGCAGGCCAACGACCAGCCCTTTCCGGAAGACGGCGAGCCCACGGTTTTCGCCACCGTCATGGCGCCGCACCGTTCGCTGTCGGCGCGCGGCTTCCTGATCTTCATGCTGGCCATTGGCGGCCTGAGCCTTGCCAGCGGCTTCTATTTCCTCTCGCTCGGGGCGTGGCCCATCTTCGGCTTCTTCGGTCTCGATGTGGTGCTGCTCTATTTCGCCTTCCGCGCCAATTTCCGCGCCGCCGCCGCCCGCGAATATATCCGGGTGACGCCGAGCCTCGTGCAGGTGCGGCAGGTGTCCGCGCGGGGCGAGGCGAAGGAGGCGCGCATGAACCCCTTCTTCACCCGCCTGAAGCGGCGCGACATGGAAGAGATCGGCACGCTCGATCTCTCCCTCGTCTCGCGCGAGCGGCAGGTGCCCGTGGGCATCCATCTCGGCCCCTGGCAGAAGGCGGAACTGGCGGATGATCTGGGCGATGCCCTCGGGCAGGTGAAGCGGGGCGTGACGCGCACGGTGTTCTGATGGCACCCCTGCCGTGAAATCGGGTGGGCAAGACCGGCCCGGCGGTGTGTGATGACCCGACCCGTTCAAGGAGACGCCGCCGTGTTCGCGCAGGAAGCCATGCCCCTCGATCTGCCGAAGCCTTTCGGTCTCGCCGTGCCCACGCCCGCGAACGAGCTGCACATTGCCGCCTGCGACTATGACGTGGTGAGCCGTGCCGTCGCCTATGTGACCACCCACATGCGCGACCAGCCCGAGGTGGAGGAGATCGCCGCGGCGGTGGGCGTGAGCGCCCGCGCCCTGACCGACCTGTTCCGCCGCTGGTGCGGGCTGACCCCGAAGGCGTTTCTGCAAGCGGTGACGCTGGACCGGGCGCGGCGGGTTCTGGCGGAATCCTCCAACGTGCTCGATGCGGCGCTGGAACTGGGCCTGTCCGGGCCGGGGCGGCTGCATGACCTGTTCGTGGTGCATGAGGCCATGTCGCCGGGCGAATGGAAGGCCGGCGGGGCGGGGCTTGAGATCCGCTACAGCTTCCATCCCTCGCCGTTCGGCCTCGCGCTCGCCATGTGCACGCGGCGCGGCCTGTGCGGGCTCGCCTTTGCGGACGAGGGCGGCCCGGCGGCCGCCTTTGCCGACATGAGCCGGCGCTGGCCCCATGCCACCTATGTGGAAGATCCGACCGCCACCGAGCCGCTGGTGCGCCGCATATTCGACCCGCAGGCGTGGCGGCAGGACCAGCCCCTGCGCATTGTCTTCATCGGCACGGATTTCGAGGTGCGGGTGTGGGAGACGCTGCTGCGCATTCCCATGGGGCGCGCCACCACCTATTCCTCCATCGCCGGGCATGTGGGGCGGCCGGCGGCGGCGCGCGCCGTGGGCGCGGCGGTGGGCAAGAACCCGATTTCCTTCGTGGTGCCCTGCCACCGCGTGCTGGGCAAGAGCGGGGCGCTGACCGGCTATCACTGGGGCCTCACCCGCAAGCAGGCGATACTGGGCTGGGAAGCGGGCAAGATCGCCGATCCCGCCGCGCCCACGCCCTGACCTGACCGCGCGACTGAAGGTGCAGGTGAAGGCGGGGGCGCGGGGCTTGACCCTGTGCCCGCATCGCGCCACCACAGGAGCCATGAAGCGCCTCCTGCCCTTGCTCGCCATCCTGGTTCTCTGGAGCGGACCCGTCCGGGCGGCGGAGGGGTCCACGCCGCCTTATGAAACCGACCTTCTGAAGCTCGCCGAGCTGCTGGGCGGGCTGCATTATCTGCGCCCGCTCTGCGGCATGACCGGCGAGGATCAGGCGTGGCGCGGCGAGATGCAGGCGCTCATCGATGCCGAGCAGCCCTCCGACGCGCGGCGCGGCAAGCTCGTGGCCGCCTTCAACCAGGGCTATGGCAGCTATGCGCAGGTGTATCGCACCTGCACGCCCGCCGCCGCCCTCGCCGTCCAGCGCCAGCTTGAGGAGGGCGCGCGCCTCGCCCACGAGATCGTGGTGCGTTACGGCGGAAACTGAGCCCCGGGGAGCCTCCCGCCGGGATTTGAGGCATGCGGTTTCGGATGGGGATGCACGGGCAGGCGAGGCCGCCGGGGCATTAACCTTTCGTTCAGAACTTCCCCACCGGCGTCAGGGGGCATGCTACTCATTCTGCCGATGCCCCGCCGGGGCCGCTGCGTCCGCATTACGGGCGGGGCGCCCCTCGCAGAAAGAGAAGAACCGACGTGTCGAGCACCGTCTACGCCCCCCGCATTCCAGATATCGCCGACGCCGCATCCGACGAGCGGCATGCGGCGCTCTCCTATCTGGACGATGCCTGGACGGAAGCGATGCGGGACGGTCTCGACGAGGACAGCCTCGTTCAGGCAGCCCTGTTCACGGCGCTGCGGACCCTCGTGGACATTTATGGCGAGGAGCCCTGCGCGGTGTATGTGGAGGGCCTCGCCCGCCGCATCCGTGCCGGGGAATATACCGTGGTCGGCCAGCGGCAGTAGGATTGTTGTGTGGCGAGCGCCCATCGGGCGCGTCGCAGGACGAAAACGCCTGACGGGACAGGCGCGTCCATCTGAGACCGCCCGGCGGCGGTCGTTTCAGGGCCGGGCCCGGCCAGACCGCGTTGCCGCCTGACCGGTCCCTTTCAAATCGCCTGGCCGTGAACCGGCCTTATCCCTCGTAATGCTCCGCCACCAGCCGGTCGAGCAGCCGCACGCCCCAGCCCGCGCCCCAGCTCTTGTTGATGTCGCTGGACGGGGACGCCATGGCCGTGCCCGCCACATCGAGATGGGCCCACGGGGTCTTGTCCACGAAGCGCTGGAGGAACTGCGCGGCGGTGATGGAGCCGCCATGGCGCCCGCCGGTGTTCTTCATGTCGGCGAAGCGGCTGTCGATGAGCTTGTCATATTCCGGGCCGAGCGGCATGCGCCACACCTTCTCGCCGGTGGCCGCGCCGGCCTCGGCGAGTTCGCCGGCCAGCTTGTCGTCATTGGAGAACAGGCCCGCATGTTCGGTGCCGAGCGCCACGAGGATGGCGCCGGTGAGGGTGGCGAGATCGATCATGAAGCGCGGCTTGAACCGCTCCTTCGTGTACCAGAGCACATCCGCCAGCACGAGCCGGCCTTCGGCATCGGTGTTGATGATCTCGATGGTCTGGCCCGAGAGCGAGGTGACGATGTCGCCGGGGCGCTGCGCCGCGCCGTCGGGCATGTTTTCCACGCAGCCGATGACGCCGATGGCATTCACCCGCGCCTTGCGCGCGGCCAGCGTATGCATCAGGCCGGTGACGCAGGCCGCCCCGCCCATGTCGCCCTTCATGTCCTCCATGCCGGCTGCCGGCTTGATGGAGATGCCGCCGGTATCGAACGTCACGCCCTTGCCGATGAAGGCGACCGGCTGCTCCGTGGGCGATGCGCCGTTCCAGCGCATGATGACAACGCGGCTCTCCTTGATGGAGCCCTGGCCGACGCCGAGCAGCGCCCGCATGCCGAGGCTGGCAAGCTCCGCGTCCCCCAGCACCTCCACCTCGACGCCGAGGGTGCGCAGGTCTTCGGCGCGGCGGGCGAACTCTTCCGGGTCCAGCACGTTGCAGGGTTCATTGACAAGGTTGCGGGCGAGGATGACGCCGTCCGCCACCGCTTCCCGCGCCACCCAGGCCGCGCGGGCCGGATCTTCCTGCGCCACCAGCAGCGTCACCGCGAGGGCGGCGGGCTCGATCTCCCCCTCCTTGCGGCGGGTCTTGTAGCGGTCGAACGTATAGGCACGCAGGCGCATGCCGAGGGCGATCTCGGCGGCGGCGCCGGCCGGGAGCTTGCGCCCCGGCAGGTCCACCACCAGCGTCGCCGCACGGGTTCCGGCCGGCAGCCGACCGGCGGCGATGCCGCCTAGGCGCATCCAGTCGGCATCCGTCAGGCCCTCGGCCTTGCCGACGCCGAGCACGATGACGCGGGACACCTGGAGCTTCTCCGGCGCCAGCACATCCACCGCCCCGCCGAGCTTGCCCTTGAAGCGGTCCGCCTCCATGGCGCGGGCTATGGCCGCGGTCGCAGGCCGCAGCGCCGCCTGCGTCGCCTTCCCGAAGCCGAGCGTGTCGTCGGTGAGGACGATGAGAACGCCGTTCGCGGGGGCGCCATGCTTCGCGAAATGGATGAGGACAGGTTCGGACATGAGCGGGGAACTCCGGAAAACGGGGGCGGGCGGCGATCAGGCGGGGAGCTGGAAATCCAGCAGGCGACGGGTGGGGAAATCATACAGCCGGCCGGTCACGTCGCAGTCCGGAAGGCACAGCGGCAGGATGGCGGCGGCCGCAGCTTCCGGCGTCTCCAGCGTCATCGGGTCCTCGCCCGGAAACGCCTTTTCCCGCATGCGGGTGCGGATGGGGCCGGGATTGAACAGGTTGACCTTGAGGGCGGTGGTGACCGCTTCCGCCGCCCAGGTGCGGGCGAGCACTTCGAGCGCGGCCTTGGTGACGGCGTACGGCCCCCAATAGGCCCGCGCCTTGTGGGCAGCGCCCGACGAGATGAACACCGCGCGGCCGGCGGGCGACAGGCGCAGCAGCGGATCGAGCGAGCGCACGAAGCGGTAATTGGCTGTCACGTTCACGCACAGCGCCTGGTCCCAGTCCTTCGGGTCCACATGGCCGAGCGGGGTCAGGGGGCCGAGGATGCCGGCATTGCCCACGAACACGTCGAGCCGGCCATAGCGCTGGAACAGCGCGCCGCCGAGCCGGTCGATGGCGTCGTAGTCGGTGACATCCATCGGCACCAGCGTGGCGCTGGCGCCCTTCGCGCGGATGGCGTCGTCCAGTTCCTCCAGCGCGCCCTGGGTGCGGCCGATGGCGACGATGTGGGCGCCGGCCTCCGCTAGGGCGAGCGCGGTGGCCGCGCCGATGCCGCGCGTGGCGCCGGTGACGAGGGCGATCCTGTCGGCGAGGGGCCGTTCGGTCATGAAAGCATCCGCTCTTCGGTCTGAAGCGTTTCCCCCGCGCGCCCCCGCCCGCGACGCGCAGGCGCATCAGGACGCGCGGCGCGCCGGTCCGTTCCGGTTAAGGAAGGAACGCGCCGGGCGCAAGGCCGATGGGGGGACGGTGCCGGCGAAAGCCGGCGCCGGGTCAGCTGGCCTCGGCGAGGAGGGAGAGCTGCTGCGAGGATTCGGTCGAGGCGCGATCCGTCAGCGGCGTCGGATAGTCGCCGGTGAAGCAGTGGTCGGTGAATTGCGGGCGGGCGGGGTCGCGCGCCTCGTAGCCCATGGCCCGGTACACGCCGTCCACCGAGAGGAAGGCGAGGCTGTCGGCACCGATATAGCGGCGCATGCCTTCCAGATCGTGGGTGGCGGCCAGCAGCTTGTCCCGGTCCGGCGTGTCGATGCCGTAATAGTCGGGATGGGTGATCGGCGGCGAGGCGATGCGGAAATGCACCTCGGTGGCGCCCGCGTCGCGCATCATGCGCACGATCTTGACCGAGGTGGTGCCGCGCACGAGGCTGTCGTCCACCAGCACGATGCGCTTGCCGGCCACCACGGAGCGGTTGGCCGAATGCTTCATGCGCACGCCCTGGTCGCGCACGCTCTGAGTGGGCTGGATGAAGGTGCGGCCCACATAATGGTTGCGGATGATGCCCAGTTCATAGGGCACGCCCGACATGCGCGAATAGCCGATGGCCGCCGGCACGCCGGAATCCGGCACGGGCACGATCACATCCGCCGGCAGGTGGGTTTCCTCCGCCAGCACCTCGCCCATGCGCTTGCGCACCTGGTAGACCGAGCGGCCGCCGACCACGGAATCGGGACGGGCGAAATAGATGTACTCGAAGATGCAGGGGCGGGCTTCCACCGCCGGGAACGGCTTGTAGGACTGCACGCCGTCCTCGTCGATGACGATGACTTCGCCATTCTCGATGTCGCGCACATAGGTCGCGCCGATGATGTCGAGCGCGCAGGTCTCCGAGGCGAGGATGTGGGCATCGCCCAGCTTGCCCAGCACCAGCGGGCGGATGCCGAGCGGATCGCGCGCGCCGATCAGCTTCTTGTTGGTCAGCGCCACGAGGGAATAGGCCCCCTCCAGCATGCGCAGCGCATCCACGAAGCGGTCCATGAAGCGCGGCTTGCGGGAGCGCGCGACCAGATGGAGGATGGCCTCCGTATCGGTCGTGGACTGCATGATGGCCCCTTCGCGCACGAGCTGGCGGCGCAGGGAGATGCCATTGGTCAGGTTGCCGTTATGGCCGACCGCGAAGCCGCCGCCGTCCAGTTCCGCGAACAGCGGCTGCACGTTGCGCAGCAGCGTCTCGCCGGTGGTGGAATAGCGCACATGGCCCACCGCCAGATTGCCGGGCAGGCGGTCGATGACGCGGGAATCCGAGAAGGTGTCGCCCACGAGGCCGAGGCGGCGTTCGGAATGGAATCGCTTGCCATCATAGACGACGATGCCGGCGGCTTCCTGCCCGCGATGCTGGAGCGCATGCAGGCCGATGGCCGTGATCGCTGCCGCATCGGGGTGGTTGTAGACGCCGAAAACGCCGCATTCCTCACGCAGGCGGTCGCCGTTGAGATCGAGATCCCCATCGGCAAAGCCGTGCGCGGTCCCGGAATTGATCCCGGTTTCCATGTCTTTAACCCTCTGCTCGGCGGCTCACTGGCCAGTGCCGCGCGTGCTCTGAAGCAACTGATCGATGCCCTGCCGGTCGCCAGCCCGGTAGCCGCTTGGCGCCGCCGCCGCCGTTGGTGCGGCGGATTGTGCGGCGAGCGTGGTTCCCCCGGTTCCCTTGTCCGAGCGCTGTCCCGGCACCTGACCGGGCGGGGAGGGCGGTGCGCCGCCGTCCTCGCCGTCGGGCGAGCGCTTCAGTTTCTTGAGAATGGTGTTCTCCGGGTCATCCGGCAACAGGGAAACCAGCCAATTTCCCGTGTTCTGCAGGACCGGACGCGACTTGGCGTTCAGAACCCATGGCGGCTGGCTCTTGTCCGGCACCAGCCAGTTGAAGAACAGGAAGGCGACGACCATCACGAGAAGGCCGCGGGCAAGGCCGAAGGCGAAGCCCAGCGTGCGGTCCAGCGCGCCGATGCGGCTGTCCAGCACGATGTCCGACAGGCGGGCGCTGATGATGGAGACGATGAGCAGCGTGCCGAGGAACAGCACGGCCACCGTCACCGCAAGCGCGACCGTGTCCTGCGAGATGTACTGTTTGGTGAAGGGAAGGAGGCGCGGATAGAAATAAGCCGCGACACCGGCCGCTGCGATCCACGAGACGATGCTGAAGACTTCCCGGAGGAAGCCCCGCACCATGGCGAGGAGCCCCGAAATCAGCATGACCGAGATGACGATCAGATCCAGCAACGTCACAGGCATGGGCGCGGCAGAACCTCCGGTACGCCCGCCGTGGAATCAGCGGGACTGCGGGTCCATTGTGCCATGGATGCCCGGACGGCGGGACGTATAGCTTGTAGAGTTCGCCGCGTCATCCCTCCCCGGCGCCTGAGCCCTCTTTCGCCGGCAAGGCAGCCCTGCGTGGGGCGCGGGCGGCAATGGCCGCCACTAGGCCGGTGAGGGAGGACAGGCCCTCCGCCCGGATCGCTCCGTCCAGGGCCGCGTCGGCGCCCGACAGCGGCGCAATGGCGCGGGTGAAGCCGAGCTTCGCCGCCTCCTTCAGCCGCGCCGCCGCCTGCGAAACCGGCCGCACCGCCCCGGTGAGGCTCACCTCGCCGAAATAGACCGCATCCGCCGGCAGCGGCGCCCCGGTGAGGGAGGAGACCAGCGCGCCGGCCACGGCGAGGTCGGCTGCCGGCTCGCTGATCTTCAGCCCGCCGGCCACGTTCAAATACACGTCATGCCCGCCGAGCCGCACGCCGCAGCGCGCATCCAGCACCGCCAGCACCATGGCGAGGCGATTGGAATCCCAGCCCACCACCGCGCGACGGGGCGTGCCGAGGCTCGAAGGCGCAACCAGCGCCTGGATTTCCACGAGGATCGGCCGGGTGCCCTCCATGCCGGCAAACACGGCGGTCCCCGGCGCCCCGGAATCCCGGTTGGAGAGGAACAGTTCGGAGGGGTTGGCCACTTCCGACAGGCCGCGCCCCGTCATCTCGAACACGCCGATCTCGTCGGTGGGGCCAAAACGGTTCTTCTGCGCGCGCAGGATGCGGAACTGGTGCCCGCCATCGCCCTCGAACGAGAGCACGGCATCCACCATGTGCTCCACCACGCGCGGGCCGGCAATCTGGCCGTCCTTCGTCACATGGCCGACGAGGATGACGGCGGCGCCGCTCTGCTTGGCATAGCGCACCATGAGCTGGGCAGAGGTGCGCACCTGCGTCACCGTGCCCGGCGCACTCTCCACCGTGTCGCTCCACATGGTCTGGATGGAATCGATCACCACGAGGCGCACCGGCGGGCCGCCCTGAAGGGTGGCGAGGATGTTTTCCGCATTGGTCTCGGCGGCAAGGCCCACTTCCGCCTCTGCAAGGCCCAGCCGCCCGGCGCGCAGCCGCACCTGGTCCACCGCCTCCTCGCCGGAGACATAGACCACCCGGTGCCCGCGCAGGGCGAGCGCGGCGGAGGCCTGCACCAGCAGGGTGGACTTGCCGATGCCCGGATCGCCGCCGAGCAGCAGGATGGAGCCCGGCACGAAGCCGCCACCGGCCACCCGGTCGAGTTCCCCGATGCCGGAGACGAGGCGGGGCGGCGGATTGCCCTCGCCCTTCAGGCTCTCCAGCACCACGGCGCGGCCCTTGCGCCCCGAGCGCTGCGCCGCCGGAACCGCCGCCGCCACTTCCGGCTCCTCGGCGATGGTGTTCCAGGCGCCGCACGCCTCGCACTTGCCCTGCCAGCGGTTATAGACCGCGCCGCAGGACTGGCAGGCGAAGGTGGGTGCGCGTCTGGCCATTCAGGTCTCGCTTTGGTGGGCACGACGCGCCCGATGATGTCGCTGATGACGCGGCCATCCCGCGCCACACGCTCCCTCTCCCGCAA
The DNA here is from genome assembly GCA_002279855.1 of Rhizobiales bacterium 12-68-15. Lineage (GTDB taxonomy): Bacteria > Pseudomonadota > Alphaproteobacteria > Rhizobiales > Xanthobacteraceae > Aquabacter. Next base: position 6,382 of record NCCY01000017.1, on the reverse strand, counting down.
GGCGGGGGAGGGGGGAATTCCCGGTGCAGGCTGCTGTGAGGCGCCGTGCCCGGCCGCCCCCTCCCAACCTTCCCCCGCAGGCGGGAGAGGGCTTATGTCCCGCCGGGAACAATCCCCTGCGCAAACATCATCCGCGATTCGTGCGGCCTTCGGAAACGCCGATCACAGCAGCCCTTCCACCGCGTTCACCAGTCGCTCCAGGTCTTCCGGCCGCGACAGGCGGTGGTCGCCGTCCTTCACGAGGGTGAACACCACGTCGTCCTCGGCGAGGCAGGTGACGAGGGACATGGCATGCTGCCACGGCACGTCCGCATCCTGCGCGCCCTGAAGAATGCGCACCGGGCAGCCTACCGCGAACGGCGCGCCCAGCACCATGTGCCTCTGCCCGTCCTCGATGAGGGCGCGGGTGATGACATAGGGCTCGTCGCTATAGTCGGAGGGGCGCTCGAAACGCCCGTGTGTGAGGATTTGGGCGCGCACTTCGGCCGGGAAGCGCTCCCACATCAGGGTCTGGGTGAAATCGGGCGCGGGGGCGATGAGCACCAGCCCGGCGAGCCGGTCGGAGCCCTGCGCCTTCAGCGCCCGCGCCAGAAGCAGGGCGATCCAGCCGCCCATGGAGGAACCTACGAGGATTTGCGGCCCCGTGGTGCGGGCAAAGACCGCCTGCGCCTCCTCCAGCCAGTGCGAGATGGTGCCGTCCACGAACCGCCCGCCGGATTCGCCGTGGCCGGAATAATCGAACCGCGTATAGGCCTGCCCCCGGCGCGTCGCCCAGTCGGCGAGGGCCTGCGCCTTGCCGCCCATCATGTCGGACTTGAAGCCGCCGAGCCACATCACGCCCGGCTGCTGACCGGGAATGGCGCGGATGGCGATGGAGCGGCCGGCCACGTCCATGTGGGAAAGGGTTTCGGCACCGGGTGTCATGGCGGTCTCTCGGTTCGGGGTCAGGCGGGCCGGTCGGTGAAATAGCGGTGGATGATGGCGCCGTAGATTTCCGCGAGCGCCTCCAGTTCGGCGACCGGCGTGGCTTCGTCCACCTGATGCATGGTCTGGCCCACAAGGCCGAACTCCACCACGGGGCAGAGGTCCTTGATGAAGCGCGCGTCCGACGTGCCGCCCGTGGTGGACGGCTCCGGCAGGCGCCCCGTGACGGCCTCGATGGCGGTGCGGATCAGGTCCACGAACGGGCCGGGCGCGGTGAAGAAACTCTCGCTGCCGCCCTTCTCGAACGCGACGGTGAAGCGCGCGGACACCCCCGCGCTTTCCAGCCGGCGGCGGATTTCCGCCTTCAGGCTGTCGAGCGAGTAATGGTCGTTGAAGCGGACATTGAAGCGGGCCTCGGCGTTCGCCGGAATGACATTGAAGGCCGAGGTTCCCGCCGCGAGGCCGACAACCTCGAGGTTCGAGGGCTGGAAATGGGCGGAGCCCGCATCGAGCGGCGTCGCGGTCAGGGCCGCGAGCAGGGTCACCAGCTTCGGCACCGGATTGTCGGCAAGGTGGGGATAGGCGGCGTGGCCCTGCTTGCCCTGTACCGTGAGGATGCCCGACAGGCTGCCGCGCCGGCCGATCTTGACCATGTCACCCAGCGCCGCGGGATTGGTGGGCTCGCCGAGGATGCAATGGTCGATGCGCTCGCCGCGCGCCTTCAGCCACTCCACCACCTTCACGGTGCCGTCGAGCGCGGGGCCTTCCTCGTCGCCGGTGATGAGGAAGGACAGGCTGCCCTGCGCCGGGCGGCCATGGCGCAGGGCGGCCGCCAGCGCCGCCGCGAGGCCGCCCTTCATGTCCACCGCGCCGCGGCCATAGAGCAGGCCGTCCGCCACCTCGCCCGAGAAGGGCGGATGGCGCCAGCTGGCCGCATCGCCCACCGGCACCACGTCCACATGGCCGGCAAAGCACAGGTTGGGGCCGGTGTCGCCGATGCGGGCATAGAGGTTGGCGATGGGAATGCCCGCGCTGTCGAAGGTTAGGAGGTGGACCTCATAGCCTGCCGCCTCCAGCGCCTGCGCCACCACCTCCATGGCGCCCGCCGCGTCCGGGGTCACCGAGGGCGCGCGCAGGAGGGCCTGGGCGAGGGACAGGGGATCGCAACCTGCGGCCCAGGGGCGTCCGCCGCCATTCTGGGCCTTGACGAGAGTGGGCTGGCTCATGGACTTAACGATTCCGCATGATGTCTGGCCGTTTTAGTCGGTCGGCGGGCGGCGGCAAGGGGCGTGCGGGCCGGATTGGGGCGGGATGGCGGCACGAAATGCCGCCTCCGTGCCATCAGGTCGCCGCCATCCCGCTGGAGAAGGCCGGTTCGCGGAGGGTTTCCATGTCAGCCAGTCCGGCTTCGGCCAATGCATCGGGTGCCCGCGCGGCGACCACACACGGCCTGCGCGCGCGGTTGCGGCGCATGGGCGCCCTGTGCGTGCTCCTTCTTCTGGCCTTCCAGCTTCCGGCTTTCGCCCAGACGCCTCCCGCAGGCGGCGACCCGGTGCAGGTGGCGCGCGAGCGGGTGGAGGCCACCCGCTCGGCCCTCAACAGCCTTGAAGGCACCTTGTCGGTGGAGGGGCTGCGGTCCTCCGATCTCGACGATCTGCGCGACCGGCTCGATCCGGTGCGCAAGGAGATCCAGCAGCAGGTGGATGCCCTCGGCCCGAGGCTCGCCAGCAGCAAGGCGCGGCTTCAGGAGCTCGGCACCGCGCCCGCCGAGGGCGCGCCTGCGGAGGACCCCGCAACCACGGCCGCCCGCGCGCAGCTGACCCAGCAGGTGGCGGCGCTCGATGCCGCGCTCAAGCAATATGTGGCGCTCACCACCCGGGCGACCCAGATCACCGACCAGATTTCGACCCGCCGCCGGGTCCTGTTCGCCAACCAGGTGCTTGAGCGCTCCAACAGCGTGCTCGACCCGGCGCTGTGGATGAATGCGGGCAGCGCCATCACGGTGGAGACGCGGGCGCTGCGCTTCCTCGGCCGGGACTGGCTCGGCTATGCCCGCCAGCGCTACGAGCCGTGGGCGCTCACCGCCATCGCCTTCGGCTCGGCGGTGGTGTTCGCGGTCGTCCTGCGGCTGGGGGTCCTGCTGCGGCGGCGCTTTGCCTGTCCCCCGCCCGAGGACGGGGCGCCGCTGGCCCGCCTGCGTGCGGCCCGCGAGGCGTTCAAGGTCTTCATCTTCCATGCCGTCACCTGGCCGGCAGCCTTGCTCGCCACCGGAGTCTTCCTCGGCGCATTCGAGCTGATCCCGGAGCGGGTCGCCGAACTTCTGCGCGGCATTGCGGTGGCGACGTTCATCTATGCCCTGGGGCACGCCCTCGCCCGCGCCCTCATCGCGCCCGCCGAACCCTGGCGCCGGCTGATCGGCGTGTCGGACCGCGCGGCGGTCATCAGCTTCCGTTATTACCACTGGACGGTGCTGACCCTCTCCATCGCGGCCTTCCTCAGCATCATGCACCGCGCCCTGTTCGCGCCACTGGCGCTGACGGTGGCGACCAGCGCCATCATGTCCCTGCTGATCGGCGCGTTCGTGGCCCGCAGCCTGATCGTGCTGGCGCGCGCGGCGGAGGATGACGACCCTTCGGAGCAGCCGGGCGGCTTCATGCGGCTGCTCCAGCCGCTGCGCCTCGTCATGTGGGTGGCGCTGACCGCCATCCTGATCGCGCTCGCCTCCGGCTATATCAGCCTTGCCGCTTTCGTCGCCTCGCGCATCGTGCTGGCGACCACGGTGGCGGGGGCGGTCTACCTGCTCACGACGCTGATCGACTCCTTCTTCGAGGGCCTCACGCCCAACACGCCGCAGGCGAAGCTGTTCTCCAAGATCCTCGGCCTCAAGCCCAACCGGCTGGAACTGATCGGCATCCTGGTGGCGGCGCTGCTCAAGCTGTCGCTGATGTTCACCGGCCTGTTCCTGGTGGTCGGGAGCTGGAGCTCCACATCGGACGTGATCGACACGGTGGAGCGGGCGACGTTCGGCGTGCGCATCGGCAGCATGACGGTGACGCTGTGGAGCGTGCTCTATGCCGTGCTGCTGCTGCTTGTCGGCATCTTCGTGGCCCGCACCTTCCAGGGCTGGATGGCGAACCGCGTCCTGCCGCGCACCGATCTCGAACCCAGCCTCCAGACCTCCATCTCAACCGTGGTCGGCTATCTCGGCATCATCGTCGCCATCGCGGTGGCGATGAGCGAGGTGGGGCTGAACCTTGAGAATGTGGCGCTGGTGGCCGGTGCCCTCTCGGTGGGTATCGGTTTCGGCCTCCAGTCCATCGTGTCCAACTTCGTGTCCGGCCTGATCCTGCTGGCGGAGCGCCCCATCCGGGTGGGCGATACCATCAATGTGAAGGGCGAAGAGGGCTATGTCCGGCGCATCAGCGTGCGCTCCACGGAGATCGAGACCTTCGAGCGCTCCACGGTCATCGTCCCGAATTCCGACCTGATCACCGGCATGGTGAAGAATTTCACCCATTCCAACACCACGGGGCGGGTGATCGTGGCCATGAACGTGACCTATGACGCCGACACCGATCTGGTGCGCGACCTTCTGGTGGGCGCGGCGTGCGACCATCCGCAGGTCATCCAGTCGCCCCCGCCCCGCGTGTTCCTCACCAAGCTGCTGGATGCCGGCATGGTGTTCGAGCTGCGCTGCGTGGTGGCCAACGTGGACTATGCGCTGACGGTGAAGAGCGACCTGCACTTCTCGATCCTCTCGCGCTTCCGCAAGGCGGGTGTCGGGATTGCATGCCAGCCCTGGGCCGCTCTGGCGCGCGCGCCGTCCGACATGGTGCCGGCGCCGTCCGCGCCGCCGCCCCCGCCGCCGGCCGAGCCGGAGCCGGATCTGCCCCCGGCGTCCGACGACAAAAAGGGGAATGTGCGGGCGTGATCGCCCGTCGCTAACACTTCCTCAACCTTGCGGGCCTCTGATCGCCCCGCGTTTCAGTCATCGGAGGCCGGCATGCGCCGCTTCGCACTTCTTCTGTTTCCCCTCGCGCTCGGGCTGGCCGCGTGCGGCTCCACGCAGGTGGAGACGAAGCCCGCCTTCTACGACAACCTCGCCAAGACCGGGCAGCCGGTGGACCCGGCGGCGGCGGCCTCGATCCTCAATGCCTATCGCGGCACCAAGGGACTGTCGCAGCTCTCGATCGATCCCGAACTGACCCGCGTCGCGCAGGAGCAGGCCAATGCCATGGCGGCGGCCGACACGCTGTCGCACGAGGTGGGCGGGCGCACCTTCGTCCAGCGGATGAAGGCATCCGGCTTCGATCCCAAGGTCGCGGTGGAAAATGTCGGCGCGGGCTATCACACGCTCGCCGAAGCGTTTTCCGGCTGGCGGGATTCCCCGCCCCACAATGTGAACATGCTGACCCCCGGCGTGACGCGCATGGGCATCGCCACCGCCTTCGCGCCGAAATCCAAGTACAAGGTCTATTGGGCGCTGGTGCTCGCGCAGCCGGGCTGATGCGGCCGCCTACGGCTGCGGCTATGGCCGCGAGGCGACGCAAGGTCAGGTCTGTAGCCGGCGCCTGTGCGCTGCACAAAATGTTGGACGCGGTGCAAGAGCCCGTTTAGGGTGCGCCGATTACGAGCGGGCCAAGGCCAGTTTCCGCTGGCACGTTCCAGCCCGCTACAACATGGCCGTGGAAGCCTGCGACGCATGGGCGGCGCGGGCGCCGGACCGTCCCGCTTTGTTCACGGTCTCCGGCACCGGCCTGTCTCCCATCAGCTATGGCGACCTCGCCCGCGCATCCAACCGGCTCGCCCGTGCCCTGACGGCGCGTGGCATCCATGCGGGAGACCGCGTGGGCATCCTCGCCCCGCAAGGTCCGCGCGTGCTGGTGGCGCATCTCGCCCTCTACAAGATCGACGCCATCGCCGTGCCGCTGGCGGCTGTCTTCGGCAGCGAGGCGATCCGCTACCGGCTGGAGGATTGCGGCGCAAAGGCCCTGATCGCCGATGCGGCGGGGCTGGCGAAGCTCGACCCGGCCCACGCATTGTCCCTGCTGGTCTGCCTCGACGGGGCCGCGCCGGGCGTTGAGGGGTTCGACCGCCTTCTGGAGGGGCAGGACGACAGCCCGCTTCCGATCCATAGCGGGCCGGACACGCCCGCCCTCATGATCTACACGTCCGGCACCACCGGGCGGCCAAAGGGCGCGCTGCACGGGCATCGCGTGCTGATCCCCCATGTGACCGGCCAGATCTTCACCCACGGCTTCCCCGCCCAGCCGGGCGACCGGATGTGGACGCCCTCCGACTGGGCGTGGGCCGGCGGCCTTCTGAACACCGTTCTGCCCTCGCTGGTTCACGGCGTTCCGGTGGTGGTGCAGCCGCCCGGCAAGTTCGATCCGGAAGCGGCCTTCGCCCTTCTGGCGCAGGCGCAGGTGCGCAACGTCTTCATCCCGCCCACCGCGCT